>CAIKYI010000275.1 GCA_903831545.1 uncultured Methylobacter sp.
CACTGCGCGATGGACTTGGCGGACTTATGTATAACGACATGAGCTAAGTAATCCTGCATTATCGATTTTAAAAATCCAAAGGTTACAAGTTCGGTAGGGCGGGTCCCACCCGCCATTTCACCATTCCTGGCGTAACTGGCGGGTGGGACCCGCACTACTTTTCCCTCCGTTCACACTTTCAAATCAATAGTGCTTGCTTACTTATGCCACGCCGCCGTGGGAAGAACACGCGCCTTGTTTTCCAATAGCATCGCTGCTAGTTCCATCTTTACAATTTCCGCTGTTTCCGCCGTTTCCGCCACCACATGCGGTAAGAAAAAGCGAACTGACAACTAGGATTGTGATGAACTTCATTTTTTGCCTTTAATATTTAAGTATTTGATTATGTACTTAACTCAGCAACCTCTAGTCGCGGTCGCTTTTGACATGGCTTCGTTCGCTTGACGGCGGCGACCAACCGGGGTGGTGATGCAGTCATGCTCTGGTTGCCGCTTTGCAATTCTGAAGTAAGTACATAATCAGGTAAGTATTAATTAAAAAATTGGATGTCCTTTTGTTTTTTTGTTTCTTAAAACAAAGTGAGTGTCCTTTTGTTTTTGTTAGTCTAATACAATTATTTTGATTGGACGTTAATACAAGTCCATGAAATGTTTACGGCACTCCAAGTTTTTTTCCAATCAATTATTGTCTGATCTCTGCAAGCCTGCGACGACGAAAATTTGGTATTAGGATAACTTTGATAAACGTATCCATCAAACGGACGCCATACTGCGCCATACCAGTAATTATTTGAATCAATGCTTGTACCAAACTGTTCAATTGGTTTATTCAAAGACGTATCTTTGTAATCAATCGACGAACTTCCATCTGAATTAAAGATTCTGATAAAAATAGAATTATTGAACGCACCGGAATTATCAACTGGGATACATATTCTTGTTTTAGCTGCGTAAAAACTACTAGGCATCGTTAAACAAAAATATGGGTTTGGCGTGCCAACAACAACAGACCACTCGACATTTGAAACAGTGCTGGCAGTTGTGTCGCAATAATGAGCAAATGTTCCAGCCCTGAATGTCTCAGCATAATTTGTAGTTTGGACACCAGAGAAATAATTGCCAGATGAATTTGTCGAAGTTGGTAAATCACTTTTACTTATTACAGAACTACATTCGGTGAATCCAGCATCTGCGTGGCCCATTGCCATTCCAATCGGCTTCATTTGCGCATCCAAATGAATTTTCCACGAGTTTCGATATTGAAGTCGCCCGTCAGAGCCGTATCTTTGGAAGTAAATAATTTTAGTTAAAGCCGTTTGTTGTATAGAGCCATTATTTACGAATGGATAAGATTGGTCCGTTGTCACACTCAAACTCGCAGTCCCAAGATATCCATCGTTGGAAGGCAAATTAGATACTGTTTTATCGGTACTTAAAAACTTTGTCATTGCATCAGCAGCATTAATTGTCGCCGATGCTGGTACTGGCTGAGTAGCCAATTGCTCACCACCACCACCACCACCACCAC
>CAIKYI010000276.1 GCA_903831545.1 uncultured Methylobacter sp.
ACGGTTATTTCAATCAGAACCTGGTCGCCGGCTTGATGGCCCAAGGTATCGTTAATCAACTTAAAACCATCGATGTCCAGATAGCAAACAGCCAGCAGACTTTGTTCACGTTTGGCCTGGGCGATAGCCTGTTTCATCCGGTCGGTCAGCAGTACCCGGTTGGGGATATTGGTCAGGGAATCATAATGGGCAAGATATTTCAATTGCTTTTCGTGTTGTTTGAGCATCACCAGATTGCGCACCCGTAACAAGGTAATGGCCGGAATGATGGGTTTGGTGATAAAGTCCAAAGCACCGAGTTGCAGACCCCGGGTTTCGGATCTCAAGTCAGAGGCGGCGGTTACGAAAACGATTGAAATGTCGCGGGTAACCAAATTTTCCTGCAATTTTTGACAGACGTCATAACCATTCATTACCGGCATGTTGATGTCGAGCATAATAAGATCGGGGTGCGGATAAATCTGGGCAATTTCCAGCGCCCTTAGTCCGTTACTGGCAACTTTAACCTGGTAATCATGTTCCAGTAACGACACCAGTAATTCCTGGTTGACGCGCGAATCATCGACGACCAGGATAATTGGGCGGTGATCTTGCGCTGCCGGTGTCATTTGTTCACTGTGATAATTTATCAGTGTTTCAAGGAGGGCGCTGGCCTTGGGATAATCGGTATCGAAAATGTATTGGGTAAAGCTATTAAATTCTGATTCTTTGTCTGACAGTACTTGCGCTTTAACTTGTCTTAGCAAGTCGTCAGTTATAAAACCGTTATTTTCTAGCAGCACATTTATTTTGGATTTCAGTTGCCGGAGTGCAGACGAATTTTCGCTGACCGGTAATATATCCTTGTATTCCGAGGTTATCTGACTTAAAAACTGACCGGTTTTAGTTAACAGGGCTTCCAAGGCGCTGTCATCTTGTTGTTTTAAGGCTTGTTCCAAAGTAATAGCCAAAGCGGTGAATTCGGTAATTGCCATTGAGCTGATACTGTCATTAAGTCTTTGAGTCAGTTGAATAGCGGTTTCAATATCACCGCCCTGATAAGCCGACCTGATTAACCCGACATCTTTGCTGTGCTTGTTACAAAACAAGTTCAGCACTTTTTGGTATAAGCCCCTATTATTGGCGGTTTTTAGTTTTAGGGCATCCAGAATGTTAACTTCCAAGGGGTGAAAATATGTCGGTTCGTCGATGGACTGTGCGGGTGACGCTTCCAGTATGGCTGACAGCTTTTCAAAATCGAGCGGCTTAAGCAAGTGATGGTTAAACCCGGCAGCTTTTGTCAGCTCAAGTTCGTTAACGCCTCCATAACCCGTTAAGGCAATCAGCAGCGAATTTTGGGTTTCCGGCGCTGCGCGCAGTCGTTTGGCGACTTCATAACCATTGAGATCGGGCAGTCCAATATCAAGCAACACCACTTGTGGTTTAAAAATTTGCGCCAGTTCTATAGCAGTTATTCCGGAATTGGCGACTTTTACGTCATGCCCATTCATTTCTAATACCATCGATAAACTATCGGTGGCATCGACATAATCATCAACAACCAGGATGCGGTATTTGGCGGAAGGCAAGGCATTCTCAATCGGGCTGATTTCGGGCACTGAGGGGGGCGTCGATGATAGCGGAAGCTTTAGCGTAAACACGCTGCCTTGACCGATACCCGGACTTTCTGCTGTGACCGTGCCCCCATGCTTTTCAATCAGTTGACGCACCAGAGTTAAGCCGATACCCAAGCCGCCCATGGAACGGTCAAGAGAATTGTCGGCCTGGGTAAAAAGGTCGAAAATGTGCGGCAGGATTTCGGGGGCAATTCCGCTCCCGCAATCACGAACTTCGATGACTGCACAAGAGGCTTCTTGCCTGAGGCTCAAGTTGATTTTGCCACCTTCGGGGGTGTATTTGGACGCATTGTTCAGTAAGTTTGTCAGTACTTGCGACAAGCGGACATTGTCGCCATCAACCCACTGTTGCTGGGAAGTCCGAGAAATGACAAGCTCCTGTCTACGCGAATCTATCAGGGGGCGGCTGGTTTCGATTGCGTTTTTGAGAACATCGTCAAGTAAAAGACGATCTATATTCAGTCTGACTTTTCCTTGCAGGGTGCGCGCTATATCCAGCAGATCATCGAGCAGGCGTGACATGTGAATCACTTGACGGTCAATGACATTACACTGCTCAGTCAGAGTGGGATCGGTGCAGAGGTGCATCTTTAGCAATTGCAAGGCATTGCGGATGGGGGCCAAAGGGTTGCGAAGTTCATGGGCCAGCATTGCCAGAAATTCATCTTTACGTTGGTACTCTAGTTTCAGTTGTTCCTCGATGTTCTTGCGGTCAGTAACGTCAAGCATTATGCCGTTCCACACGATACTTCCGTCGGTATTCTGTTTTAAATTGGCGAGGTCGTTTACCCACTTTATCCTGCCGCCAGGCGTTTTGATACGATGTTCATGTTGCCAATGTCCGGGTTTTAGGAGCAGTCGTTCAAAAGCCTCTTGATGTGCGGCCTGGTCTTCCTGTAGTAGGTAATGAGTTAATAGGTTTGAATCTTTAAGAGCCTCGGCTGTTGTTACTTCAAAAAGTTTTTCAATACCTTTGCTGATGAAGAGAAATTTGCATTTTCCCTTTGCTGTTAGCGTAAATTGGTAGACTATCCCCGGCACCGCCGCAGTTAATGATTCCAATTGATCTTGTGTAGACAGTATGGTTTCTTCCGCCTGCTTTAGAACAGTAATATCATTCAGTATCAAGCGAATGAGCGGTTCGCCATTGCTGTCCGGGGTAACGCTTGCGCACAGATAAACCCAGACCGGCGTGCTCTGGTTTTTTAAAATCCGCAATTTGCATGTTTGCGGTTCATCTGTTGAATGTAGCTTTTTATCGTGCAGGTAGAAAGTATCCTGGTCTTCGATATAAATAAAGTGGGAGAAGGGTTGCTTAATAAGCTGGTTTAACAGAACGCCAAAAAGTGTTAAGGCAGTCTGGTTGGCCTGAACAATCAGGCCCTCTGCATTAAGCGTTAAATAGCCGACTGGCGCTAAGTTATAAAGATCTAAATAATGTGCTCTGGCGGTATCAAGTTCGGTTTGTATTTTGCGGAGTTCATCGTTTTGCATCTCCAGTTCAATTTCGTGCACACTTAAATTATAGAGAATTTTTTGTATTTCATCGGGAGAGTCGGGTAAAGAACCCTGAGTAATTGCTTCAGCTTTACGACGAAGCTCTGTTGCCTTGTCGCATTGGTTAGGATTGATTTTCATCGCTCATGGATCCCTTCTATGTGTCCCGATAACAAAATTTTGTAGTGCTTTTAATGCTAAAAAGTCTAACGCGTAATCTTATTATTAACAAAATTATTTTTCCAGAAGGATGAAAAAGATCTTCATGATCGTTATGGGGATTTATTCTGCTCCGGCTTCAGTCTGAGTGACTGACGTTTCAGCTCGCCTCTAAGTAATCTTACCTATATAACTGCATTCCCAAACAAAATATACTCTAAGATTATAATTTCAATGAAACATTGGTCAGCCCATGGTCACACCTAAACTCGGCCTAAGCGCATGGTTCGGGCAGACAGACGCCGTTGATAGTCCCAGGCCGAAAATAACAAATCCAAAAAAGGCGTAATGATGACTAAATCTATAACAGAGTTAAAACCCAGGCCACAATTGCCTAAAGTGTTAACAGGAATTCAGGGCCTGGATGAAATTACCGGCGGCGGGTTGCCTAAAGGTCGACCGACACTGGTTTGCGGTGGTGCAGGTTGTGGCAAGACGCTGTTAGCCATGGAGTTTCTGGTGCGTGGCGCTACCCAGTTTGATGAACCTGGCGTTTTTATGGCTTTTGAGGAATCTGTTCAGGACCTTAGCCAGAACGTTGCTTCGCTGGGGTTTGACCTTGACGATCTGGTCGCGCGCAACAAGATGGCGCTGGATTTTGTTTATATTGAGCGTAGCGACATTGAAGAAACCGGTGAATATGATCTGGACGGCTTATTCATTCGACTGGGACTGGCTATAGATTCGATCGGTGCCAAGCGCGTGGTGCTGGATACTATCGAGTCGTTGTTTGCGGGGTTGCCCAACCCGATCATTCTGCGTGCCGAATTGCGCCGGCTGTTTCGCTGGTTGAAAGACAAAGGTGTTACTGCCGTAATCACCGGAGAACGAGGTGACGCAACGCTGACCCGCCAGGGTTTGGAAGAATATGTTTCGGACTGCGTTATCATCCTTGATCATCGTGTCACTTCCCAGGATTCGACGCGCCGCTTGCGCATTGTCAAATATCGCGGCTCGTTCCATGGCACTAACGAGTATCCTTTTTTGATTGACGAAAACGGTTTTTCGATTCTGCCCATCACCTCGCTGGGTTTACAGCATAGCGTTTCTACTGAACGCCTTGGCACCGGCATTCCCCGATTGGACGCCATGTTGGGCGGCGAAGGTTTTTTTCGGGGCAGTACCGTGTTGCTCTCAGGTACGGCAGGCACCGGGAAATCATCTTTTGCCGCCCATTTTACTGATGCGGCCTGTCGCCGGGGCGAACGGGTACTGTATTTTGCCTTTGAGGAATCCCCAGCCCAGATTATGCGCAACATGCTATCTATCGGGATTGATTTACAGCAGTGGGTGCAACTTGGTCTGCTTAAGTTTCATGCCAATCGTCCTACGTTTAGCGGTCTTGAAACCCACCTGACCACCATGCATAAAGAGATTAATATTTATATTAATTCTCCTGCCGTTTTTCTGTATTCAGCAGAATTCGCTAGCCCAGGATACAACATCTGTGGCGAAACC
>CAIKYI010000277.1 GCA_903831545.1 uncultured Methylobacter sp.
CATACCTGTTTCGCATTCAGATTCAATCATCTCCTGAACAAGAAATATTTGGGAATCTTTTTTCATCCCCAGTTGCGCTTCAATATCATCTAACCAGGGTTCTGCGTCGCCATAATCACATACTTTCCGCGTTTCAGCTAAGCCACGGTGCTTGCTAATCTTCACCACAACATTTTCATTCTTTTTCGACAGGAATTCCAGACAATATAGTTACGGAATTAGAAAGTCCTAGTTCCTTGACATTCTTTACTAAATCCTTATATATAATAAGAGTTTCCTCATTGTTATCCTTATTTCCTAATAAGACTAAATGAATATTAAAATTGTTTTGAATTTTACTAAATGCTTTAAGTACTAATTCATGATATTTTTCAATTCTATAGTGCGCAATCATTCCGATAACAATTGCATTTTCAGTAATCGCAAAATCTTTTCTAAGTTGTATTTTATCAAGATTCATTCTCTTTATAGAAACATATTGTGGTAAACAATACAATTTTCTCTCAGGTACATCATATTTAGTTCTAAATACATCTAAACCATTATCGGCATTAGCAATGAAAAAAGGAGTCTCTTTAACAGCTTTCTTTTCTAAAGAATCATAAATATAACTATCAAGTCCTAATTGATGCCAAAATGTTGTTTTTGCACCTACTTTTTTATAAATTAATGTCGCAATTTTTGATGGAGAATTTAAAAATGGAATTATAATATCGGGGTTTCAGTTAGGTTTGTGTCCATGTTTTACTCAGCCATGTAGGGGGCGCAGCGCGCACCATTTTTAAATTTGGAATGATATTGGAAATATGGTTCACCTTAAGCAGCCTACCCTCTTTTTCCCTGCAAGCCACCGGTATGTATCGCAATAATACGCTGACCCGGCCTGAAATAGTGATTTTTGATTAAATCGTAAATGGCGTACAGCATTTTTCCGGTATAAACCGGTTCAAGCGGAATTGACGTTTTTAGTTCAAAGTCGTCAATAAAGGCATTTAACTCGGCGTTGGTTTTGGCAAAGCCACCAAAATGGTAAGCCAAGTTTATCTGCCAATTATGACAGGACTGTGACAACAAGACTTCAACCTCAGCCGTTAAAAAACCCGCATTTTTTAATGCCGCAAAGCCTAATACCCTTGCTTGCTCCGGTACAGCGTTAATAATACCTGCCAATGTCGTTCCGGTTCCACAGGGTACACACAGCCGGTCGTAGGGAATGTCAATTTCGGCAACCAGTTCCGCAACACCCTGCATAGCCAGGCCTAAAGCCCCGCCTTCAGGTAACCAGTATTGGCCAGGCTTCAGGCTTGGCAACGCATCATATGTTTTGTATTGCCTGAGCAGTCGATAATCAGTTCGCGATATGAACCTCAGCTCCATACCCCAGTTGTTCATGTCCAGCAAAGTCGGGGTTAAGACGTCTGGTTGCTCTCCCCGTACCAGTCCGATGGTTTTTAATCCTAAGATCTTGCCGACATAAGCTAACACATGCAGATGATTGGAATAAGCTCCACCCATGCTGATCAGCGTATCTGCGCCTAGGGCCAGCGCATGATCGAGGATGTATTTAAGCTTGCGCCACTTATTGCCGGAAATGACAGGATGCAGTAAATCATCCCTCTTCATCCACAGTTCGAGTTGGTATTGCTCAAATAGCGGATCATCAATCTTTGTTAGAATTGACGGTTTGAAGGTTTTTTCCAGCTTTATCAGTTCGGGATGCATGATGTAACAATCGTGTAGATCGGGTTAGGCGATATCCTAACCCGATCTACACGACTATTTTTTCTTTTTAGACTTGGACGCAGGCTTGACGGCCGATTTTTCGACAAGCACTTTAGGCTTATAATCCGGCGCAATGCTGATCAACAAGGTCAGTAAGGCTGCAATATAAGGAACAGCCTGTACCGACAGAATGGCTATCCATAATCTGCCGCTAAAATTATCAAAATGCTCCAGCGACGCCATCATCCCGATAGCTATGCTTAATAAGGTCAACAACAGCAATTCTTCCCGTATGGTGAACAAGCCGACGAATAAGGCACTGTGTTGTTCAAACTTGGGCGTACGCATAAACGGTTTTCCGGTCGTAAACAAGCCCTGTACGGTGCCCTTTGCGACGGTATGCGTCAAGGCGAGACCTGACAAGGATGCACCTAACGATTGCCAGACAGAGCACGGGACACGAGCCTGGTACAGCCATAAGCCCCGGATAATTTTAAAACTGAAGATACCTACAGTCGGCAATAAAAATGCGTTGGCCGGAAGTTCGCTGTGTATCGGATCGTAAAGCAGCACGGCGGTTAAGATTAAACTGGTTATCGTAAATAACAAGGCCAGCGCATCTGAAAACCACGGTAGCCAGCCGGCAATAAAATAATACTTTTGGGCCGGTGTCAGCTTAGGACTCTTAGACGGCAAAAAGCTGCGCCAATGCGCCTTGATGATTTGCATCGCGCCATAAACCCAGCGAAAGCGCTGAGTCATGTAGCCTGACATGGTGTCAGGCATGACGCCTTTTCCAAACGAATCCTTGACGTAAACCGAATCATAGCCCGCTTCATAAAGACGCAGACCCAATTCGCTGTCTTCACAGATACACCATTCCGACCATTTGCCGACTTCCAGTAACGCTGATTTCCTGATCATCGTCATTGTGCCATGCTGGATAATTGCATTGTATTCGTTGCGCTGCACCATGCCGATATTGAAAAATCCAGCATATTCCCAATAACAAAATGAC
>CAIKYI010000278.1 GCA_903831545.1 uncultured Methylobacter sp.
CGAGAGAACCACATCACCAACAGCGTGGCCAAAATGCCCAGGGCCTTTTGCGCAAGCATTTGGGCAATAAAATAGCCCATTCCCTGGCCGCGTTCGTTTTGAAATATGACACGATCAACCACATAGCCGATGATACTGGCGAAAAAGTACACAAAGGTGTTAACCACGCCCTGCATCAAGGCCAAGGCCATGGTCACCATATTGCCATTAGCGATATGGTGATTTCGTGACCAATGACCGCCTCAACTTCATCGTGACTCATACGTCGCAATAATCCGCTACTGACAGCCACCAGGGCAATGTTTTTTGTTCATTCCCGTGGCAAAGGCGTTGGCTTCTGCGGCTTCAAAAATACCTATTTCCGGCATGCCGATAATGGCCGACATGACCAAGAGTGCATTAAGGTTCAGATTGACACCTTGAGCGTATAACGTGCCAGATAAGCCAAATACGTAAAAGATAATACTGATGACCACCATGATGGCGCTGTTGGTCGCCAGAAAAAGTAAAATACGCATCATTGTTAGGCCTGCTTTAGCAAATTAATCTATAAAATGGCGATGAGTTTTAAGTCTTGGGCAGCGTAATCGTCAGCACGCCATTATGGTATTCGGTCTTCATCTTGGCGGGGTTGGCTGGTCCAGGTATGAAATTCACCGACAAAGCGCTCCCGGTACTGATAAGTGCCATTTTTATCATCGGCTTCATCGTTAGCCTGTTGGGTTTTGATAGCTATATGCAAAACGCGGCCTTCCAGCTTTACGTTCATTGACGATTCATCAGCACCCGGCGCATTGACGGTGACGATATAACTGTCCGGTTTTTCCTTTAAATCCACATCGGCTGTTTTGGTTAAATTGCCGAATGGTGTTTTCATATGAAAACGCGAAAACGAATCATCGAACATGTGCTCCATTTCCTCTTGCATATGCTGGATTTCTTCATAGGCATTCCACGGCTGACCTTTTAGAAAATCATTATCCAGCATTGGCTTAGGAAAATTGTGGGACTGAGGATTAGTGCTTTTAAAGGGAGGGTTAGTCAACGAGCTGGATGATCCGCTTAACTGATTCAGCCGCTCATTGAGCTGATAGGTTGTATAGGCTTGTACGCCCAAAATAAGCACTAAGACCGCCGCAATGGCGGCAATGGTTTCATTTTTCATGATGCTCCCTCCTACAACTGGTTTCATTCACTAAAAGCCGGTAAGAGTTTAATGTAAATTATTCTTTAAATCAGTCGTTTAAAATAATCCTGATGCGGAGCTATGCCAATCTGGAAAGCTGATTTTTCTTTGCAAATGTTTGGATTATACCCCCGTCTAACCCAAACCATGGCCGCCATGCCTGGCAACTTATCGCTTAACTGATCTCTATGGTTTTACGTTTACTTTGCTCTACTTTAGGAATGATGACTTTTAAAATACCATCACTAAAATTAGCCGTTGCCTTTTCACTATCGACCGTGTCGGGCAAGGTCAAGGTGCGCTGAAATTCACCGCGCGTGATTTCGCGGCGAAAATAGCTGCCTTTTTGCTCTTCCTGTTTTTCTTCTTTGGTACAGCTCCGGATTGTCATCGTCTGATGATTAATAGTGACCTCTAAATCTTCTTTTTTAACGCCCGGCAAGGCGGCCTGAACTTCGACGTCATTGTCATGATCTAGAATATCAACGCGCGGAATACTGGTTTCAGGCAGGGTGGAAAGTCCCAAATTCATGCGTGGCCAGCGTCGCGAGAGGAAATTGTCAAAAAAATTATCAAACTCATCAAATGACATTAAGCCACTCAGTGAAGATTTAGGGGATAATTCCGGATTTTTTGTGGTATCGATTTCTGTGGTTGACATAAGAACTCCAATAAATAAATTAAAAGTCTGTCTATGGCGATGATCAAAATTGAACTAAGTAAAAGAATTTAAAGTAACAAACCCTGTTCAGCCTCCAGCCAATCATCCAGTTCATGCCCCACCTCAAAGCCTCGACTCTCCGCCTTGAAATAGGCAAGTTCAGCAATTTTAGCGTCGAGATCAGCCTGAGAGACGGTTGTGCTCTCTTCCTCAACAATCGAACTGCTTTCATTGGTATTTTTTGATGTTGTAGCCATGATCCCACCTCATTTTAGTTATAAGTTGAATTGCAGCCTTTTCAGGTTTAAAAACAATTCAATTAGGTGATCATTCAACGGCTCAGCAAAGTTGAAATATCATTGATTGCCGTGCATAAAACGATCATGCAGTATTGTAAATAGACAAATAAAAAATACTATTCGTACGACTACGTAAGCCAATTACTACTTTAAATTACTATATAACCACAAAAAAATAAAACTAAAATATATCTATAGCGACAATAGATTTTCAAGTAATAAATTTCATTTAAATTGAAGAACATGTCTTGATAAAGTCGTAGAAAAATTAGTGCAACTTGGAATAAAAGAATCTAATGATCCGTCTGCTTATATCGGGGATGGTGCTTCTTAAAATATTATTTATAAGTGTGGAAGCGAACCCATTACGCGAGTAATGGTTGTAATATACAAAGATGTACGCTGCATAAGGTTAGTTTCTACCTTACCGACTTACTATGGCCATCGAATAGTGCGCTAGAATGTATTATCTAATTAAACTATGCCAACGATTAGTATGTTTTTACGGAATATTAGTGATGATGTATTTTAGAGATGTTGATAATCATAAGTCACCGCATATACACGTTGAATACCAAGATTTTACTGCTGTTTTAAAAATTCCGGACGGCGATTTACTGAACGGAGATTTTCCCGCAAAGAAACTTAAAATGGTGCAGGCATGGATTGCTATCCATGAAGAGGAGTTGATGGCGGATTGGACATTAGCTGTTCGTGGCGAGCCTGTTTTCAAAATTGATCCGTTACACTAAAGAGGAAGCTATGAATCCACGTGTTATTGCCGTTGATGTGCTTAATGACCATCAATTGATGGTTACGTTTGATAATCAGGAAAAGCGGATTTTTAATGTTTCGGACTATTTAGATTACCCCGTCTTTAAAGTATTTTGCAATCCAAGTTATTTTAAATCCGTCCAAGTCGGTCATGGTACGTTAGTCTGGCCGAATGAAGTGGATTTTTGTCCAGATACTGTCTATTTAAAATCTATAGCAATAAGTTAGCTAACATGGATAGGGTCGTAGGTAGAGCGAAAGCGAAACCCATCAATTTGTTGCATGAAAGATGGGTTTCTCGTTGATCTA
>CAIKYI010000279.1 GCA_903831545.1 uncultured Methylobacter sp.
TCGCATATGTCAGTAGCAAAATATAGTGCGCTTGCCGAACTTCATTCTGCCACATTCATCGCCATAAAGCTGCCAGTCGTGACAGGCCGGTTTTGGCCGACTGCGGTCCGCCAACTTTTGATAAGAAAGTTTGTGGAGTTGGTTTTTTGTTCAACGTTCGGTAACGACCCATCAGCGACATTGGGATATGGATTTAGGCTTCCCGATACCGGTCATTGGTAAGGTAAGGTTAAATTTATGCTGTTTGCTTGGCCTAAATTCAGTGGTTCTCTTTAAGTTACAATATTTAGCTGACAATACACCATACAACTTCTAATCTGAGCATACTCGGTTCCGTCCTCCCTCTTTTGCTCTATAAAGCGCATGGTCAGCGGCATCGTTTAGTGTCTTTGGCGAAAAGTATTCCTGAATCTCGATTTGTGTAGCTACACCCACGCTAATGGTGACAACAGTCGCTGCTTCAGAATAAGTATGTGGCAAGGCGAGATGTTCTATGCCCTCCCGCAAGCGTTCTGCAACTTTTAGTGCAGCTTGTTGATTAGTGTCGGGGAGAATAACCACAAATTCTTCACCACCATAACGCGCGATCAAATCACTCGGGCGAACTATCATTTTGGCGAGCGCAGCAGCAACCCTTTGCAAGCAAATATCTCCAGCACCGTGACCATAATGATCGTTATATTGTTTGAAATGGTCAATGTCGATCATAATCAAAGAAATTGGTGTTTTATGACGTATAGCTTGCTTCCATTCTGTTGTTAATGCTTCGTCAAAGCGACGACGATTGGGGATAAGCGTAAGCGCATCAAGCAACGACATGGATTCCAGTAAGTCGGCTTGCAGCTTAAGATGAATATGGTTGCGAATACGGGCTTTGACGATAGGAATTACGAAGGGCTTGGTAATATAATCAATAGCTCCCAGATTAAGCCCTTGTTCTTCATCCGCTTCGGCATTCAGGGTCGTGACAAAAATCACTGGAATTTTACGGGTGATAGTGTTTTTCT
The DNA here is from genome assembly GCA_903831545.1 of uncultured Methylobacter sp. GTDB lineage: Bacteria > Pseudomonadota > Gammaproteobacteria > Methylococcales > Methylomonadaceae > Methylobacter_A. Next base: position 1,008 of record CAIKYI010000279.1, read on the forward strand.
TAAGCTGCCTACAAACTTCAAAACCATCAATCTTCGGCATCATAATATCTAAAAGTATTAGATCAGGTTGCTCACGTTGCGAAATTTTTAATGCTTCCTCGCCATTATTTGCCACCTTAATCCGATATAAGGATTCTAAAGACTGTGCAAGAATTTTCACATTTAGAGGTGCGTCATCAACGATCAGTATCATGGGTAGCTGGTTGTGTGTCATACAATGTCCTTAGTATTCGAAGGCGTTGCTAGCTGCTGAAGAATATTCTGTGCTTCGCCATAGCGAAGTTCATCGATTAGCTTACGTAACTGGACAAACAGGTCAAGTTGGGATGTGGATAGGTAAGAGTTAAATACGTTAAGAAAACTTTCACTAATGAAGTCATTTTCCTTAAGCAACAACTCTAGCTCTACTATGCTGCGCTTTAATTCAAAGCTATTGCCGCTAGGAGATGGTATCGGCTCTTCCGGCTGGTCCAGTGCACAAATGGTTGACATTGTTTGGTTAAATGCAGCTCGAAATGCGCCAAACGTGGCAGTTGATGCCCCCTCTTTGAGTTCAGCTTCCAATTCCTTAGTAACGGCATGAAGTTTCACGGCGCCGACGTTACTGGATACGCCTCTAATCAGGTGAACTTTTTCTCTGGCTAAAACCCAATTCCCAGCCGAAATCATCGCTTCAATTTCATCAGGCACGTCTTTCATACTACCCCTAAAATCAAGCAGCAAGCGTGTTGCAAGTTTCTGATTATTGCCCAACATCAGCAATAGATTAGTTAAGTCGAGAGTTGGCAAATCATTCATGCCTGATTGTTGCTCTAACAATAATTTGTCAGTAGTATTCGTTGTTGATCCAATCGGTTTTATCCAATTTATTAGTGTTGAAAAAAGTTTTTTTGGATCAATCGGTTTGGCAATAACATCATTCATTCCTATAGCCAAACATTTTTCTTGTTCCTCTTTGGTTACCCCAGCCGTCAGCGCAATAATTGGAAGCGTAGCAAAACGCACTTGGCTGCGGATCCATCTTGTTGCCTCAAAGCCACCCATCTCAGGCATGTGTATGTCCATTAACACTACATCAAATTCGCCGTTCTCAAGCAAAGTCAGTGCCTCTTTGCCATTATTGGCTATCTCGATCGTGATTCCAGACAGATTGAGAAATTCACCTACAACCCGCTGGTTGATCAAATTGTCTTCTGCAATAAGAACTCGCTTACCAATTAAAAGATTACTGGAATCGACTAACTCAGAAATGGGTTTTTCTGCTTTAACAGACGAAACACCAAAAACTAACTCGAAGCTAAAGCAGCTACCTTTGCCAGGACTGCTTGCTACTGAAATTTCACTGCCCATTAGTTGCAACAAGTTATGACTGATAGCCAAGCCGAGCCCAGTGCCACCAAAACGGCGGGTGATGGAGCCATCCACCTGACTGAACGGCTGGAATAATTTTTCACAATCCTTGTCCGACATACCGATACCCGTATCAGTAACACAAAATAACAGCCGAACTTGTGAGTGACCTTGGTGCGAAACAGCAATGTTGAGCCTGACTGAGCCTTGCTGTGTAAACTTGATCGCATTACCCAACAGATTGACTAAAACCTGTTGCAGCCTGAGTGTATCGCCAATTAGGTAACGGGGAACATCAGGGGTACACTCTATATCGAAATCAAGGTACTTTTCTTGGGCTGGGGTAGCAAACAAGCTACTAAGATTGTCCAGAAGAACATCAAGATTGAAAGTGAGGTTATCAATGTCAATGCGTCCTGCTTCCAGTTTGGAAAAATCGAGTATATCGTTAAGAATGCTCAGTAAACTGTTAGAGGAACTGTATATCTTTTCCAGATAGTCCCGACTTTCAACGGAAAGTTCTTTGTTCAGTGCCAGCTGCGAAAGTCCGATAATGGCATTCATCGGGGTTCGAATTTCATGTGACATGTTGGCGAGAAACTCAGATTTGGAACGTGTTAGAGATTCCGCCTGATCTTTAGCCAACAAGATAACGGCTTCGTTTTGCTTGCGCTGGGTGATGTCAAAAAATGAAACTACAGCCCCCACTGTCACCCCGTTGACGATTTGTGGATACGACCAATACTCCGCAGGAAAAGAAGTGCCGTCAGCACGCCATAGCGCTTCGTCGTCCACATGCACAGCGACTCCTTTTTGGAATGCCTGGAAAATTGAGCATTCTTCAATAGGAAAGAACGTTCCATCCGCGTGTTTTCCGTGAATCTGCCAATGCATGTTCTTGCCGAGCAGTTCTTCAGGATGCTTGTATCCAAGCACCTTGAGACAAGCGGCATTGCTGAAGGTGCAGTTACCGATCATGTCTATGCCGTATATCGGTTCGGCAGCCGAATTTAGTAGGAGTTGGCATGTTTCTTCGGTTTGCTTGCGCTTGGTAATGTCCTGCGTTATACCGCGTATTAAGATGGGCTTACTTTCCTGATCATATTCAATTATCCCAGAGGATCGCAGCCAATTAATATTCCCCCCTCCTGTGACTATACGGTAATCTACGTCAAAATTCATGCTGGACTCACTATTGCGCTGTGTTGCATCAATCAATTTTTGCCGATCTTCTGAATGGACTACGCCAATAAAATCATTCCATGTGGGCTCAATTAAGTCGGAAAATCCAAGGATCATGCTATAGTTTTTTGACGAGGATTGTTTGTTATTGATCAAATCAGCTTCCCAAGAACCAATGCCTCCACTTAACTGGCTTAGACGTAGGAATGTTTCACTTTTCTGCAATTCCTCGGTTTTTAACTTTACAAGTGCATCTAGTTCGCTATTGAGCTGTCTTAGTTGCTCTTGGGTTTCTTTGTGAAAACTGATTTCAGCTTCAAGTTTTTTATTCGCAAGCATCAAACTGGAGGGAGTAGGTATCAGTAAAGCTTTTGGAATTAACGGCCATAGCAAAATGGCTGTTATTAAGGAAGCAGTCGCAGTCAATGCTTCGGCTATGGCAGACAAGCCATAAACTGGATTCCAAATTGTAACGACGGATAATACATGAGTGATGCCGCAGGCAGATATAAAGACACTGAATAAGGACAATATCCTACGAAAGTCAATGTCTTTGCGCTTGTAAGCAAAAGAAGCCAGAGCAATAGGAATGGAGAAATAAGATAATGCTGTGACTACATTTGATACAGTAAAGAGCCACAATATGGAAGGATTCCAAAGAAAACAATAACCATGAGGCATCATTCCAGTGGAATTAAATAAAAAGTCTACTGCCTGTTGATAAGCCAAATTCTGAACCTGAGTATGAATTCTGTACTTCTAGTAATAGTACTTAAGCCTATCATGATTTATAATCTGAACGCTGAATTTTTCGGTTTTGTTATTTTTGGAGGACTTATTTTATTTCGCTTTATTTAATATCAGAAACCGAAAACCTGAACGTGTGGAGTATAGAAATAGTTAATAACTGACATTACAGCTTAACAGGGAGCGTAGGCCAACAAGTTGAACTTCGAATCTGAGAGGGGGATCACTTGATGATTCTCATAACATCACGCGAACACCGTCAAGGCCATGAAGAAAGCCTATGCCACAAGTAGGTATCATGCAAACTTCATTCGGCCATATTCATCGCCATAAAGCGGACTGTCGCGACGGTCAGGTTTTGGCCGAGAACAGTCCGTCAAGTTCGAAGAAAATTGAGTTAAGTTGGCCGTCAACAGACGAATTATGACTGCAGTCCCACCCCAAAATTTGCCACCACGCCGCAACATTTCCCAGTAAGCTATGACTTTCAATGGCTTACGAGTTGCGGATTCAGGTTTAACGAATCCGAAACACTCGGGACACAATCCGCCAAGTTGCGACAGTTTTTCGAGTTGGGTGGACCAAAGGGGGTAAAGGGGGTAAAGGGGGTAAAGGCGGTGTTCAATTTTACATTTCGACCACCACCTTTACCGCCTTTTCCGGCTTTAGATCGGACCGTTTGGAAAAATGTCTGCGCGAGAAGCCGGGTTTTCGATTCAATTGCGCTCGTGTGTGCCTTTCGAATCTTAACTAATGTGGCAACTAGATAGTATCTGCTACTTAGTTGCCACTTGTAAATTAGATAGTATCGATACCTAGAAGCTTATCAAGCCGCTCGTTATTGGCCATCTCTAGTTTTTTCTCTTCCGACATTACTGTTTTAGTAGTTAAATCTTGGGAAGCTGGATTAACCTCAATCACTTTCCAAGCTCCTCTTCCATCAGCCTCAGCTTTTTGAAGTTCGAAACCACCGACAATTCTATTTGCATTCTTTTTCAGCAACCAACCAAATTTTGAGTTATTGATGCTGCCTCGTTCTTCAATCGGGAATTCACGTATTGCATCCAGTAGATCAGTGTTGTGAGTTTGCGCACTATCAATGACCTTTCGAACCGTGGTAGCTTTAGATCCAAATATTAAGTGCCACTCCTTGAATAAAACCGACAGCTTTTCAGCATCGGGGTCGTGTGTAACTTGTTCCAGCAATGCCGTCGCAGGATCGGGGTGCCCTAACCACATTAAAGGATGACGACAATAGTCAGACCACAAACCACTATAGGTGACGATATTTTTATCATTAGATGTTGGTCTGCCCGCTGCTTGCCAGGCCAATATAATGGTGAATACCGCAGAAATATATTTTTCTCGTTGTTCACGTACTTTTTTCACCGGGAACCCTTGATAGACCATGGTCGCTGGAGTTGCCCTGCGAGGATCAATGTTAATGGTGAGTACTCTACGTAACAAATCACGCACAGGACCTACGTTATTTCCTGAACCCAGAATCAAAGTGCGCGTGCTAACTGTAGCCGTCTTACTGTAACCCAAAATGCGATCAGTAATCTTATCTGCAGTTAACATCCGTTTGATGGTACCGTGAGGAATCCAGTCAGTATCCATGTCATCAAACTCAATCACCGCAGGGCATGTCATCAATAAGGACAACATAACTTTGGTCGCTTCCTCGGATGTGGCTGGATAGCTTACCTTGGCATTGCCACCGGCTGCTGCGAAAGTACCTATGAGGTCACAAAGGTAAGTTTTTCCACTGCCGAACACGGGAGCTTTAATATGGTAGGCCGGTGCAAAGTCTAAAGTGGATCTGGTCGCGGCGGTGAACATCGCTGAAAGTGCTGCCGCTTTGTCAGTGTCGGCAACAAAATGGAATTCCACCAACAAATCAGTCAACACGACCAAAGCCTCTTGCGCCATCTCCAATGTTGGATTGGCTGGAATGTTGTAAGCTTTCGAGTCGAATACGCCGAAAAGATTAGAAATGGAGTCATAACCCGTTTCGGTAACCAATTGACCGTCGATTTCCCTAAAGTAAGGTTGTCTGGTTACACCCGCCAAAGAAGGTAAGTGTTTGAAGTTTTGGGCATCATACAAAATTGAAATATGCCTCACTGGCGGATCACAACGAACCCATCCTTTAGTGCGACCGTCAAATTTTTCCCAAATGAGTGATGAAGATAATTTCCGAGTCAACGCCTCTCTAGTTATCGGCACAATGATGGAATTCCCCGTCAATGAATCGGTTTTAACAGAAACAATTAAACCTCCACTTTGATAAATATTCCCGGAATCGGCCAATACTTGTTCAACATTATCAACAATACGATCTATTTCACCCGCAACAAGCCGTAATATAGGCTTATGCCGAGCCTCTATATTCTGAACATTAAGAAATTCCAGTAATTCTGGAATATGATATTTTTCACGATGTGAGTGCTGACAACAAAAACCGCCTGTGGCGTATTGTTCATTGGGTTCAAAATAGGCGGTACCTGAATCAAGCGCATCAGTGTGTTCCTCCACCCAAGGACAAGTAATACCATGTTTAGCTGAACCTAGTGGTTTTTTGTAGAGACCTCTCGCTTTGAGAGCCGATATGATGGGATTTTCGTTCGCTTTTGGTGTGAATACTTCGCTGCTATGCTGAACTGGAGTTGTGGGGTTAGCTGCAATGCTTTCGACAACAACGGTGGCTGACTCCAATTTAAGGCCCACCATTATTTCTTCGGGTGTATAACGTTTTCCAGGCTGAAACTTGCTCAACTTGCATTGAAATGGCTGACCTGAGGCATCAACATATTTCTGTTTACCGTTAATCGCCTCGGGCAATCTTGCCCAACGACTCATAGGGCCTGTGGCACCTGGATCACTTAAATCTGCCTTAATGATGGCGTCAAGTAACTTGGTCGCTTCTTCACCGTCCACTAGGGGGTCAGAAAAAATGATGCCTGCTTGATAATTGCCGGGACTGGTTTCTACTAACCAAGAAGGTTCGAAGTCACCCAACAGTTCCAAAGGAAACTTGGTGCCCAGATCGTCCAGCATTAGGAAATGAGTGGCGGCGAAGTTTTCCTTACGAGCATTGAAAGGTTTATCAGCATCAACGTGGAAACTTGAGCAATTAATGTAATTATTGGTATTACTCGAAAGGTCATCGACAACCGAATCAGCGCGTTTGGCAAACCAACCACCTACAGTGGGATCGTCTTTTTTGGTGCATATCGCTGGGTGAGCGTTTTCGGGAAGCTGCGTAAAAACAAGTTTGATGAATTCTGCGTTGGAAATGTTCGCAATGTCTTCAATAGTTTCGAATGTTTCTTCCAGTTGGTCGGAAGTATTATGTGATATTGATGGATTAACTGCTGTAATTGTATTCATGATTTTCTCTTAAACATAAGTGCTAGAAATAGGGTTATTTCTGAAGAGGCCGCACTTGCGTTTTAAAGATAAATCATCTTTTGGATGTCACTAAGAATTAGACATGAATCATTGCGGTTAATTAAGAGTCTCTTCACTTACCCTAGATCAACACTGAAAATCTAATTTGGTAAAAATATAGATCAAAAAAAGGGTTTGGTCAAATAATTATAAAAAATAACAATCCAACGCATTGATTCACCCCTTTACCGACTTTTCCCAAGGCAGCTTAGAAAACTGTCGAAATTGAAATTCGAAAAAAACGAACACGACATTTTTTCGAACTGCCCCAAAAAAAGGTGGTGAAGGGGGAAAGGCGGTGCCAAACAAAAAATGCCGACTTTACCACCTTTACCGGCTTCACCGGCGCCGTTTAGTGAAAATGTCAGCTGCTGTGGTAACCGCCATCTGAAACCTGAACTGAGTTCAAACGCCGACACCTGACCCCCAAACCACTCCGGCTCGGCATGTTTGGCGCTGCCCTATACTGACGTCACCCGGCACACCCCCGCTCCACCGGCGAGGCCCTGTAAATGCTTTGGCCTTACAATTTAAATTTAACTACCTTTCAACACTGGAGTTCCACCATGAAAATAATATATGTTTCAACACTCATCCTTTTGTCCTCAATCGTCCACGCTGAAAAATACTACCCGACCGACAACTACGGCAACAGGAAATATGGCCAAACTGCTTACGAACGGAACGGCGACCGACTCCTTCCCATTGATAGTTTTGGGAATCGCCGGTCCGGTAGTAGCTTCAAGATTGACGGTAACAAGATATCGCCCATCGACGCCCACGGTAACATGAAACAAAATGAAAACTTTTATCGCATCAATAAGGACGGTCGTATCAATGCCACCGACACTTACGGAAACCGGAAATTTGAGGATTTCAAAATTGAAGGCAATAAAATAGTACCGGTAGATTCTTACGGCAATCATAATCCAAAAAGAATGGGGTACATCAAGAAATAGCCAGGGGGGCATTGCGCCACTGATGAACTAAGAGAAAACACAGGGAATGTTTTCAGTAGAATAGGGTAATTTTTATGTTGGAGAGTTAAACATGGCAAACACCATCACAATTGAAGATGCGGTCGCACGAATGGTGAATATGGGAGATATTCCCTTAGGCTGTCCTCTTTTGGAATATTTGAATCAGTTGGTAACTGAGGCGGAAGACAATTACGAAAAAGCCAAAGCACAGAAATTGAGTTCTCAAGAATTAGAGTTGCTGGACTTGTGTGTTAAAGCCAATACGTCAAAATATGAATTTGCCACGCTGGTTATGAGGCATATTGAATGGGAATTGGACACGCCACCGAAAACATCCCTCCTGAAGGTGTCACCCGATACCGGCAACACAAAAAAGTTGGACATGGCCAGTGTTGCTGAGTGGGCAAGTTTTCATTATTTAATTGCTCGTTTCGATTACGAAGAATTGGTTAATAAGAGTAGAGAAATACCCATCACCAATTCTGAAAAGGCGGCTGAAAGGATCGCTGGAAATGGCTTAAATCCGAAATCAATAACACGGTTATATGTTTCTCTTGCCTATATGCTTGAAGAATTCATTGCCGTTAAGCAAGCCAACACAAAACACTTCGGTACAGTTGAAAATATTAATGTTGATTCAGTGGCAGAGCCTTTGCGATTGCGAGCATTAAATTTTAAAGGAGCAGCCCCTAAAAAAAATGTGGAAAGTGAGGAGCATGCTCAGTTTTATAGCAAAGAAAGTTTTAGATCGACCATCGAAATAGCCATCGCCATGAAAAAAATGTTTGGTAAAAATTGACCCTCATTTTTTACTTTCAGTAAATCCGACTTACCACCGCTCCCTTAATATAAATATAAAATTTGCATCGTACTAATAGCAGCCCATAAGGAGGGCCAATGTTACCGGCGCAAAATCAAATCAAAACATACTCTTCAGCTCCTAGAAATCAGTACTGGAGAGTGTCCTTTCTTCCCATGAAAATTTTAATGCTGATTGATCGGATGAGGATGTCACTGATGACAATACTTAACCGGAAAATTTAGACGTTACTCTGACAGATTTAATAGCCCTGTCACCGGTTGAAATATTCTTGCAATCAACAAACTAGGAAATAAACATGAAAAATCAAAATACAGTTGCACACATCACTCTTCAAGACGGTTCCAGAGTGAGCGCAGATTTTTACCGCAAGGTATATAAGCAAGTTATGGATGAATATTCGAATTGTGTTGGTGAGGGGGGATTATCCATTGAAGATATTCTTAGCCCGCGCTTTTTGAATTCTTTAACTGAGTATGAATCTCGGCAGGCCTTCAAATGCTTCATAAAATTGGTTGAAAACGGCTCCACCAGCTTTGTATCGGTTGGTTCGGCATCAACCGCTTATCAGTATTACGAAGCGATGGAGCCCGTTGAAGTTGAAGAGGATGACCGGTTTCCTTTTTAAATATTGAATTGTGCGGGCGTTTCATGAGTTGCGCCCGCACTTAACTCCCAATGAATTATGGAGTAGAACCTTATGGATAAAACTAAAGAACGTATTCCCCTGAATAATCGACTTTCCATAACGGCTGAATTATTCGTCAGTCTGTTTATGGCGATAGAGGAAAATAAAAGCTTGGTCAAAGGAGGTGAATATTGCGCTAAGAAAATCTGCGGTAAGGATTTTTGGAGTGCTCTCACCATTGGAGAATGTAAGCAGGCGGGTATTTGTATTTCGCAGTTGGTGAAATACGAAATGCTTAATTTGATAGAAGTGAAACGGAGACATGAATATCCAAAGCACTATCAATTGAAATAATGTCAATCGGTACCTGATCCGCGGTTGGGATTGGGTGCCTTTTTCAACATCACAAAATGGAGATTTATTATGCCCATCATTAAACTAAGCCAATCGTTCATTAACAATAATCTTCAATGCTTGGAAGCTAAAGCGCGGATAGAATATTGTGATCAGGACACACCAGGCCTTTATGTCGAGGTCAGAAAAACCAGCCCGGGGCAGGGCACCTATTACTTGCGCTACAAAGACTCAAAAGGTAAAACCTGTCATCAGAAGATCAGTAAAGCTAATGAAATGACCTTGATCGAAGCCCGTAAAGCGGCCAAAACCTTAAAGGCGGAAATCAACTTGGGTGCAGATCCGAGGGGTGAAGAGAAAGCAAAAAGGGCGGTTCTGACTTACGCTGAGTTCTTCACAAACCATTACATGCCTTATGTTAAGGTACGTAAACGCTCATGGAAAACTGATGAAGGGTTTTATCGTTTGCGGTTGAAAGCCGAGTTTGGTGATTTACGTCTCAATCAAATCACCCGGCAACATATCCAAACCTTCCACACATCAATGAGTGATGAAAACTTGGCGGCGGCCACCTCCAACCATTACCTGAAACTGCTGAAACACAGTCTTAATTTGGCCATTGATTGGGATATGCTGGATATTATCAACCCAGCCAGTCGCATTCCGCTATTCCATGAGGATAATCAAGTTGAAAATCTACTTTCCGATGAGCAACTGGAAAGGCTTCTGACAGCCTTGAAGACCGATGAAAATAAAATGGTCTGTTTAATCGCCTTATTCTTGCTTTCAACCGGGGTTAGATTGAATGAAGCACTTCAAGCAAAATGGACTCATGTGGATCAGAAAAATCGCGTGTGGCGTATTCCGGCGGCCAATTCAAAAAGTAAACGGACCCGTGCAGTGCCTTTGAATGACAGCGCTCTTGAGGTGTTGAATCAACTTACTACCAAAGGAGTCTACGATAATGTGTTCATCAACTTTCAAACCGGTTTACCTTACACCACCATATCAAAGGTGTGGGGTAGGTTACGAAAGAAAGCGGGATTGCCGCACTTACGTATCCATGACCTAAGACACCAATACGCTTCATTTTTGGTGAATTCGGGTCAGACCCTGTTTATGGTACAGCAAATTCTGGGCCATTCCAGCCCTTCGGTGACACAACGATATGCGCATCTATCGACTCGGTCATTGCAGGAAGCAGCCAATACCGCATCGGTCATGATCAAGGGGGCGATGGCGACCACGGCCTAGGTTGAGCCGGTTTTTCAGGGGAGGGCAGTGTCGAAAAAACGCGGATCTCCCAGCCAAACCGGCACAGTGTCTGATTTTCTCAGGCGGGTCGGGTCTCGGTACTGACCCGGCCACCTGGGGCATACACAGCGCAGGGGAAGCGAGTTGGGTGGATCTTCAAAATTTACTACGGAGGACAATTGACATTTACTGTTTAATTTTTTAAACATCATAAAAAGTGTGTCAGAGATGTAACTCTATTATTTTGACTCCCCAATATTGCTTCATTAGTGCTATAGTGCCTTAGTATATTAATAACCTGGAGATTAATATGATGACAACATTAGCTACTCAACCTAGCGTCAAGGTCATTGGCGCAAACGGACAAATCTCTCTGGGCAAGCAGTATGCTGGTCGACAAGTTCTGGTGGAAGAACAGGAGCCTGGCGTTTGGCTGGTACGCACCGCTACCGTAATTCCAGACAACGAACGCTGGTTACACCAACAAAAAGCGGCGGTTGATCTGCAAAATGCCTTGATTTGGGCACAATCAAATTCACCCAGCGACACCCATATTGATGCCATTTTTGAGGAACTAAATGGCGAAAATTGACAAGGATGCACTGGTCAGGCTTGATCTAAATAACCCTGTTTTCCAAGAAAATCTTCTAACACTGCAAAAACCAGAGCGACACGCAGCCTTAGATGCGCTTAACAAACTTCGGCAGATGACATGGAGTCAGGTCTATCGTGACAATGGTCTCAAGTGGGAAAAATCATAAGTGTTAAGCCTCCGTCTGGAATTGATGCTATCTATTCTTTGCGTATTACTCAGGCATGCCGGGCAACGGCCTATCGTGATGGTGAATTTATCCGTCTTCTGACTATTGCCTCTGATCACGATAACACTTACGGAAAGAAGTAATAGATTTCGGATTTATCAGTTTTGTAGACTGAACTACTGTTTTGACTTAAACCGTATTCTGCAAGGCAACCCTATAAAAATAGATGCTTTAATCAGGTATTGAAGTCACGACCGTCAGTCCGTCAGTCGTCGGAAAAAAGTTGCCCGTCACGACTGACCGCTTTAAGGCAATGGATGTAAAAAAAAGAAGTTCAATCGCTCAACTCCTGACTGTCGGAACGACCTATCCAGATTTTGCCTTTATCCATTGAAGACGAAAATACAGTTTTTTCAATGGATTTAAGTGCCCCTTTGGACAGTCGTAGCGAGTTACAATCGGCAATAATATCTTCATACAACGTCTCATAAGAAACGCCATAAATCGGCTTCTAAGTTTCTCTGGAATTATACCGGGTCACCTTGTGGCACCTGCTCGGTTACTACCCAATAGATGCACAAAGGCGGCGCGGTCATTGGTCGAGAGTCGAGAGGGGTTAAGGAAGTACCACATGAAGGCATACGCAGGTTGCTCTTCAACCCCAACGTGAATAGATTCGCCATAGTCTTGACGCTCGACGGTGCGCGGAGTTAAGTGGCTCCGATATGCCACATGCCCTAATTCATGCCAGAGAGTAAAAGCGCCGCGTCGCCCAAATGGCGAGGGCCTTAGTTCGTGCATGGCACTGTGGGTAAGTTCGATGCGCCGACCAGTCTCCGTTATCTTACTGCGGGTACGGGGCTGATCCATGTTCGCCCCGCCACTAAGGAGGGTGGTTGGGTTCGGGTGTGTCTCGTCTCGCCAGTTCGATCCCGTCCAATCGACACAGACAATGCCGCGGTATTGTTCGGCGAACCTAGCTAGAAGCACTGGGGGCAGACGATCGAGAATTTCGCTAATGATTTTTAATTCGTCGCCAGTATGATTACGGACGGATATCCCGTGAACCTTGGAAGAATTTAGCATCATGTTTTGCATTACCACCTGCTCGTATAACTTGCCGCGTGGATGTTGGATTACAACGTGTCCCTGCTGCTGAGCCGCAGGGACGCTGGCACAAACATGCACTCCAGCTACGAACGTTTTGCGACGTGGCGCCAACTCGGCGTAGATGGTGAGTGCCATTAGTTGCCCTCCAAAATGAATAAAATTACACCCGATTGCTGTTTTGAATGTCTGACATGAGCTTCAAGAGAGCGGCGTTCATAGAGATTGTTGCCTGTTTTGGATTTACTAGACATTATTTTCCCTCATCCTAAAAGCGCAAAGTTACAATTACTAAAATAACTAAAGTAAGAAATAGCAACAAAGCTCTTCTGATTTAGCTTACAGTTGCAATTTGTACACTTTAATTGTGGTATTTACAAGAATTAAATTTGATTTATTTGAGAAATAGACTAGGTAGTATTTTCGAGCGCAAAGGCATATTAAGAATTCCGAAGGCAATTTATACACTCAGCTTTATCGCCCCCCAGTGGCAAAAAAAATCGGTAAATTACTTATGATCTGCTCAGTAAATCAACCCTGAAAATTTTCGGCCAGAAAACAGGGGTAATCGCCGCGCCATTTTAAAAACAGCTGTTCCCACGCAAACCTTATTGACTTGATAATGCCAGCGAGTCTATCTATACTCAAGACAAAAAATCCTTTGCTGGACCAGTGAGTTCATGACTAAGAAGATGCTGTTGATCTAGGCAAACTGACGTGTTCACCTGCTTTGCCCTTATATAATGAACTGTATAGGGAAGTCTGAATTCGTAGCCGACAGGCAGGTGTGGGTCCTAACCGGCTTGTCGATTCCAATTGAATGGAGTTTGAGCATAATCGATAATGTGTTTAATTTTCTGTATTGCCATATAGATAACTGAGCGACTGAATCGTTATGTGTCAGTTTTTATTACGGTGAGCGCGTCCGAGAATTGGGCCGGGTAGGGTGTTTTGCATGGGATCACTAATTGATCGGCTCATTATGAATAACCCGGGTTTCCAGTAACGCTTTTATGGCATCGTTTTCCTTGATGGCACGTTTCTGCGAGGCAATCCTTCTTCTGCGTTCGGTCACCAAGACCGGCATAAAATCATTATGCAGAGTTACCTCGAAGCTTCTTTTTTCCAGTTCTTCAACCAACTCCAGAGTGCTGGCCAAATCAAGGTTTGCTTTGGGAGCTTTGAGCAACTCCAGTTTGCCAAGCTTTATGTCGGCAATCCATTCGGTGGGTACGCGAATAACTTGGGAGGGTTTATCATTGGGTTTTCGTCCGGCGCCTTTTCTGACGCCGCCACGTTGAACTGTCATGCTGCCACCTTATAGTCCTTAAATGAATCAGATTATATTGAATGGGGTTACGTAATTCAAACTGTATTTTTCTGTAATCGGTTTGTTAGTATCTGTTTATATTGTATTATTTATTATTGAATTCAAATTAAACTTCAGTTTAAATGTAACATTATTCAATTAATTGGGTTGTATATGGCATAAATAAGAGTTATTAATATTAAATTTTGTAACTTTAATAAAATTTAACCCTGCCGTAAAATGAAGCAATCCCCCGTTGGGTTCTGGAAGGTGAGGGCGCGGGCCGGGTCGGATTCTGAAGCGATTTTCGGTTTTCGTTCGGTGAGAAATTGTTACAATTGATTGATTAAATTAGATATTTTAATATATTTGGAGGCATTTCA
>CAIKYI010000280.1 GCA_903831545.1 uncultured Methylobacter sp.
AAAGAAATGGATTCAATTTTTCATGAAATATTTAGGGGTTAGAACCCAAAGTTGAAGTTTTTAAAAGCTAAGTATCAGTTATAGTCACCCGTCAGGTAATTAAGCCTTCCGGGAATTCAAGATTTTAAAACCACATATCTAAGATTAAAGGCGATTAACAATGACCACCGAAGCGATTGCAGAGCTGTCACCCCGAACAAGGTTTATTTGAGCTGTCGATGCTCAATGCAGAGAGATTACAAGCTGAATTTGACGATGTTGTGATTGATGGTATCAAGCGAGGTATTCCGGCAGAAATACTAACGCGTCTAAAAGAAATTTGGGAAGCAACTCAGGAAATAGCAGGTGAGGTTATCGCCATTGGTAAAATCATCGTTATGTCGATTATCGATTTTTTTAGAGCCAACCCAACTTTAACTGCTGGATTGCTGCTGGGTGCAGTTGTTTCCTCATTAGTGTTAATGGTGCCATTCTTGGGGCCGCTTTTATTACCATTAACAGCTTTGGTGGCTAGTATTTATGGGGCGGGGGTTGGTGCTGCCATGCAAGAAGGTGATTACTCAGGTTCACCAATTACAGCCGCTATAGCATTAGCTAATAAATTCTTTGAGATGTTGATAATGATTTTAAAAGCAATTTCCCAGTATTGGAAAGCGCAATAATCCTTTATATCTACTGCGAAATATCACTTATGAAAGACCATTTCAAACAATTTTCCGAGCTATCTTCCAATCTGTCGGATTTCGCAAAACGTGAACTTTCTTCAGCCCAAGATGCCATGGATAAAGCGCTAAACTCAGCTATAGAAATGGGTAAGAGTGGTAAGGAAGCTATCATTTCTGGGGTTGATAAGTCGGTTGATTTATTTCAAAGTGTTGGCGATACTGAATTGGCTAAATCTATTGTTGATACCGCAAAAAATGTTGTTTCTACAACATCTGATCAAGCAAGCAAATGTGTCGATCAACTGGCAGAGGTAACAGCAAATAAAATGCCTCTTGAGCCACAAGATAAAGCTGACAACAGTGCTTATGATCTCAGTCACGTTATTGAAAAGTTGCAGGGTAAAGATAAAGTCGGTGTATTAGGTGAAACACTGGCCGCGGCAGGTGGCGGAGCCGCTGGAGTTGCGGCAGCAAGCACATTGGCCAGTGCTGCTGGCGTATCGACACTGTTAGGCTCAACTACTTTGGCCGGAGCTTTAGGTGGTGTTTTTGTAACAGCTACCCCGGTTGGTTGGGTTATTGGTGCTGCGGTTGCAGCAGGAGCCGCTGGCTATGGCATTGCAAAATTAGTCCGTTCAGGAAGTAAACAAGATCAGGTTAGGGCAGAATTAATAAAGCGATTGGAAAGCCGCCTTGCTGTTTTAAAAAAGGCTGAGTCGATTGATTCCTCTCTCGAAGAATTACATTTATTACTGCCAGTTGCTATCGAAAGAGAGCTGATTTCAGATGTGCAAGCAGAACGTATGGTTGGTTTAATTGAAAGTGGTGCGCTTAAAGCAGAGATTGCATTGCAAAGAATTAAATTAATGATGTAGCGAAAAAATCAGCGAAATAGATAGCTTTAAATAGTGTAAACATTAGACGTTTTGATTCGGGCTGTCTGATATTTTACTTTAGTATTGCGATATGTAATTGGTCAACAGATTTTGATGCTTATGTAGTGCTTTGCCAAACTGATGTTTCCTCGACAGAGTCTGGCTTAATATAATGAAGATCGATGTGACTGGTTTTCGTTGGGTCATGCCATTTTTCTGTCGGGGTAGTATTTCATAGGATCTCTAATTGATCGGCTCATTATGAATAACCCGGGTTTCCAGTAACGCTTTTATGGCATCGTTTTCCTTGATGGTAC
>CAIKYI010000281.1 GCA_903831545.1 uncultured Methylobacter sp.
AGGTTTTAGCCGGTATTTTTTGGTCTTTTTTGGCAGCGGTTAACGCAGCATTGCGATCATCGGCACACCAAACTGATACAGCTTTGGTGTAAGACTCGGTATCTTTACCTGAGCGTGGGAAAAACAGGTATTGAATGGTAATGCCTTGCGCCAAATACTGATCCATTTCTGAATGGAGTTTACGACAGTAGCCACAATCTATATCGGTAAAAATGGTCACCGTATATTTAGAAACTTTAGGTTTAAATACGATCATATTAGCCACACCGATTTTTTCAATGGCCAGTTTTCGGGTGCCATTTAATTTAGCTTCTGTTAAATCTTTGCGGGCCGCCACATCAACCAAGCGTCCTTGTAGCAAATATTTTCCATCTTCAGACACATAAAAAATATTGGCGCCAACGACAACTTCATAAAGCCCTTTAACTTCAGAAGGCTTAACGGAATCAATTTTTACTGCGGGCATAGACTTCGTCATCGAAGCTCTGATGGCAGTTTCATCCGCATTAGCGGTAGATAATGTCAGACCCAATAATGCTAACGCGGCAATATTAATAACTTTTCTCATAGTTTTCTCGTATTTACAGGATTGGATTTTTTAAAGGCTAAAAAGCGTAAGCTAACTTGCAAAAACGCCCTTGCAAAAGCTGTCTTACTATCTATTTAATGGAGCGGTATTTGTTAATTAAATAATCGTTGCACATCAAGAACCACCGCCAATGCCATTAACGACATGAGCAAAGCAATACCGACTTGCTGAAAGAAGAGTTGTATTTTTTCTGAAACAGGTTTGCCTTTAAGAGCTTCAAGGCCAAAAAACAATAAATGACCACCATCAAGCACCGGAACCGGCAACAAATTAAGGACGCCTAAACTGACGCTAACCAGTGCCATAAACTTTAAGAAATGTACCAGTCCCATTTCGGCAGATTGTCCCGAATATTGGGCAATACTGATAGGCCCGCTCAGGTTTTCTACCGAGGCTTTACCAATCAGCATTCTGCCCATCATTTTTAACGTTGCAGAGGCATAATACCAGGTCGTATCAAGCGCAACCGGCATGGCTTGAAATGGCGACAAGGCATATTCGACTGTCACTGACTTTATCAGATCTTCCGGAACAAAAACTGACGCACCAATCTTGCCTTCAGTTTTCTGTTCAACTTGCACACTTTTAGGGGTAATGATGAGAGGTAATTGAACATCATCACGTTCTATGAGCAGATTAATGGCAACACCGGGGCGATTTTTTACCGTGTCTACCCATTGCATCCAATCCTTCATCGCTTTGCCGTCAGCACTGATAATCAGATCACCTTGTCGCAAACCGGCTGCCAAGGCGGCACTATCAGGAAGTACCTTACCTATAACCGGCTTTAAGGTAGGTGACCACGGCTTAAAACCCAATTGTTTGTACAAAACGTCAGGATTTTGGGTATCGCCTTCAGCAATTTTTAATATTCTGACGTTTTGCTGATCATCAAAATTTTTTACGTTAACGTTAATATCCTGATCGCCATCGAGTGCAGAGGCGATGATGACGCCCATCGCTTCTGTCCAGGTTGGTGTCAATTTATCATTGACTGAAAGGATCTGGTCGCCTTCTACAAAACCTGCTGTAGCCGCTAATGTACCCTGACTTACCGCTCCGAGTATCGGCTTGATACCGGTTTCACCAATAACCAGTACACTCCAAAACAACACTACAGCCAGCATCAGATTAAAAATCGGCCCGGCGGCAACTATTGCCGTTCTGGCCGCTAAAGACTGGCGGTTAAAAGCAAACGCCAAGTCTTCTTTTTTAACTTCGCCTTCCCGCTCATCGACCATTGTGACAGAGCCGCCCAGCGGAATTGCTGATAATACATACTCTGTCGACTCAGGGGTTTTCTGGTAAGACCATAAAACCTGGCCAAAGCCAAC
>CAIKYI010000282.1 GCA_903831545.1 uncultured Methylobacter sp.
ATACGTTTTTAACTTTTTATGAATCAGCAAAGATTGATATGACATTTAACGGGTTTAACCGGCTAATTTTATGGATCGTTTTAATGAGTGCTTCAGTAATCACTTACGCCGAAGAGCATCATTTTTTAGTACTTAATTACCACGATATAGTAAAGAGCGGCAGTACAAAAACCTCATTACATCCGATGGATGTGAGTGTCGATAATTTAGAGGAACACTTGCTTTGGTTAAAGAAAAATGGATATAAAATAATCAGCGTTCAGAATGTACTTGATGCTGCGGCAGGCAAAAATTCAATACCGGATAAATCTGTATTACTGACCTTTGATGATGGCTATCTGAGTTTTTACACACGCGTTTTTCCCTTGCTTAAAAAGTACCATTATCCGGCCACCGTTGCGATCATCGGTAGCTGGATAGAAGGCATTGATAAACCTGATGAAAACGGCAAGCAATTACTTAATTGGGACCAGGTTCGAGAGATGCTTAAATCCGGTCTGGTCGAAATGGCCTCACATACTTACGATTTGCATAAAAGCGCACTTGCCAATGCACAAGGCGACAGCCAGGCGGCTACGGTTACTCGTTTATATGATGCCGCGACCGGACGTTATGAATCCGAGGATCAATATCGGGAGCGCATTCATTTAGCCCTGAGAAAAAGTGCCGAGTTTATTTTTCAACATGCGGGCGTTTGGCCCAGAGTCATGGTTTGGCCTTACGGCGAATACAACAACATTGCCCTTGAGGCTTCACGCGAAGCGGGTATGCCGGTGACCATGGGCTTGATTGATGGCTTTAATACCATAGCCAATATTGATGTGTTGCGTCGCATGATCATGACCGATAACCCGGACGTCCGGCAATTTGCTGAAATTGTCAGTAAACTGCGCACCGACCGGTCTTTACGAATCGCTTACATTGACATGGATTTTCTTTTCGACAAAGATCCTCGACAAACCGAACACAATATAACCGCCGAAGTCAACCGCATTGCTAACATGCATATTAACACTGTGTTTTTGCAAGCGTACTCAGATACAAACAGTGATGGCAATGCCGATGCCGTGTATTTTCCTAACCGGCGGTTTCCCGTCAAACAGGATTTGTTCGGTCACGTTGCCTGGCTATTAAAGTCTCGTGCCGGCGTCAAGGTCTATGCCTGGCTGCCTGTTTTTGCATTTCACAATGACTTGCCGGATGCCTGGTATGTGCAGGAATGGCGTGAAGGCAAAGCTCAAAAATCAGATAATATTTACCCCAGGCTTTCAGTTTTCCAACCGGAAGCACGCCATTATATAACCGACATTTATGAGGATTTGGGGCGGTATTGTAATGTTGATGGTATCTTGTTTCATGAGGACGGCATTTTATCTGACAAGGAAGATGTATCCCCCACAGCCATGGCTTTTGGACGTGATGTCTGGGGACTGCCCGATCAATTTGAAAAACTGCAGGCAACACCTAAAATACGTGGGACATGGACCCGGCACAAAATCGAACTGATCAGTCAATTTACTGATGAACTGGCGAACAGAGTGCGCGATAATCGACCAGGAATAAAAACAGCGCGAAATTTGGATGTCGCGCCCGAATTAAAACCTGATCCCGAGCAAACTTATGCTCAATCTTTAAAGTCTTATTTAGCGCATTATGATTACGTTGCCATTTCAACCCTGCCCTACGACCCAGCAAAAAAACCGGTTCAGGGTCTGGCTGAAATCGTTGCAAGCGCCGCTCATTATCCTTATGGTTTAAAAAAAGCGGCGCTTCAACTTCAGGCAATTAATTGGACAACACGAGAAACAACACCTTCTGCCGTTTTTATTGAACAACTTAAATTATTGAAAAAACTGGGCGTCCGTCATATCGGTTATTATCCGGATGATGTTTTTCTTGATCAGCCACGTTTGACGGATTTACAAAAACATTTTTCGCTTCCAACTTTACCCTAGGCTATTAATTCTACCTTGTCAGAATTAATAGCCATACCCATACAATTTACACATTACAAATAGGAGTTCAACCATGTTAAAACAGACACTTAGATATACCGCACTATTGATTTTGGCTTTTTTCATTTCGTCAGCCGCTATTGCAGAAGAAGATGCCAGCATGCATCAAGTCTATCAGGCGGCCGAGGCTGGTAAATTTAAAGAAGCACAAGCGATGATGGATAAAGTATTACGCGATCATCCCAATAGCGCCAAAGCTCATTTTGTTGAAGCTGAACTACTGGCCAAACAAGGGCTGCTTAGTAACGCCAGCACTGAACTGAATACTGCGGAACGCCTGCAACCCGGCTTAACCTTTGTCAAACCGGAAACCTTGCAAAACCTTAAAAATCGCATTGCTTCGGCATCAAGTGGCGTGACGCCTGCAATTGCCGCGCAGCAGAATTTACCTTTTAATGCTAAAGATTTGATGCCGATCATTCTTATGGTCTTAGGTATGGGTTTACTCATAGTGTTCATTGTGTCCCTGCTTCGTAGAAACTCCAATAAACTCCCCATCAATTACCCGGGAAACGTCCCCGGCTCAAACATACCCCCTGCCGGAGGAGGCATGGGTCAAACTGCGCCTGGAAACATGGGCTCCGGCATTATGGGTAATCTGGCAACTGGAGCAGCCATGGGGGCTGGCGTTGTGGCCGGTGAAGCACTGATGCACCATTTTATCGATGGCGATAAAAATAATCATGTACAGGAACCCACCTGGATCACCGCCACTAACACCCGTAATGATGATGACATGGGCGGCACCGACTTTGGCGTAGCCGATGCGTCCTCCTGGGATGACGATAATTCCGCCGATGGTGGCGATGATTGGACTTAACAAGGCAACGCCCTGGCTTCTCCTTTTACTATGCGCTTAACTCCAACTTATGATTAATCAATGATAAAAAAGCCCGTCTCCAGCGACCTCTCCCATCATATCTTGCCGAATTCGGCAACCATGGTGGGGGTTTGCATTATGGTCATCAGCATTGTTAAAAGCCTTAATCCAGGGTTAACAAATTAACTGATTGACAAGGCTTTAGCGATTGATAGTTTGTTATTCATGGTGAGTGCCCTGCTTTCGTTTTCATCGATCCGTTTAGAACAATCTCACGTAGGTTTGGAGCGATGGGCAGAAATAATATTTCTGTTAGGATTGATCTCAATGACTTTTATTACAGTGATTTTCTCTTTTGAAATTGTTTGATTTATGCTCATCCATACTTCTTTGAGCATAAATCAGAATTTTAAATGAACCCGATCTTTTATCGACCAGCCCAACGGCGAGGCCTGGTTTTTCTGGGTTTATTATTTCTGGCTCTGGCCATACTCGGCGGCATGATCTGGCGTAATGTCCATCATTTTGAGACGGTTTTTTCTTATGTCAACTATTCCCACAGCATTCAGAATGTTTCGGTAGGTCTGCAACAATCACTGATTGAACATCTGACGGAAACAGTTTCTTCGGAGGCCCATCCGGACGCGCTGGCCAAAACGCTGGAAGAAATGGATGCATTGATGACCGATAACCGCTATTTGTCAGTAGCGACCCGAACCAGTTTGGAAACGGTAAGATCAATGCTGATGGGCTTGTCAGAATTAAAAAATGACGAGCAACATAATCGCCTGTTAACCGCACTTAAATTAATGAGCGAAACGCTGGATAACGAAGCCTTACAGCGTGAAGAGTTACTGGAGGACATCAGTCGGGACACGCAATCCGAATTATATATTGCTCTAGCTATCTTCTTGGGAATACTGGTTGTCGCGGTTTTGTTTTTACGATTACGAATACTGCATCCGCTGAATGATTTAAGAGATTTACTTGAACACTTAACCGAAGAAAATTTTTCCCCCATCACTACAGACCATCTTGATCCATTGTTATTGCCTGTGTTCATCAGCTATAACCAAATGGTTAAATATCTGGCAGAGCTGGAAGATGCCAACCGTTTGCACGCCCAATCATTGCAACATGAAGTCAGATTGGCCACCCAGGCCCTGTTGGAACAACAATACAGCCTGGCCAGAGCCGACCGGTTAGCCGCCATCGGTGAAGTCGCAGCTGAGTTGGCGCATGAGATACGCAATCCACTGGCGGGCATTCAAATGGCTATTCTCAATTTACGCCGTGAGATTAAAAATACCGATCAACTGGAAAGACTGGACTTGATCAATGCCGAACTAAAACGCATGGCCAGATTACTTAATGACATGCTTGACCAAAGTCGTCATTCGCCGGAAGTCTCTACTGCCTTTGACGTAAGAATTTTAATCCTTGATTTGGTGGCCTTAACGCGTTATCAGATTGCAGCATCGATAAGCCTGGAAATAAATGCTCCATTTTCGATACCCGTACATTTACCTGAAAGCGGTCTACGACAGGCATTATTGAATTTAATACTGAATGCGGCTGATGCACTTGAAGGCAATCCAGGAACCATTTGCATCAGCACCTTTACAAACAAACAGGGACTGCATATCAACGTCCAGGATGACGGCATCGGTTTTTCAAAAGATATGTTGGAACACGGTATCCGCCCCTTCCGTACCAGCCGTCAACGCGGTACCGGTTTGGGATTGGCTATGGTGCAACGTTTTGTGAAAGACGTAGGCGGCACCATAAGTCTTACCAATCAGGCGACGCATGGCGCCTGTGTCTCCCTGTTACTTCCCAATGACTGTATTATTAACGAGAAATCATGATAGAAACACTACTCATCATTGAAGATGAAAAATTGTTAGGCTCCGAGTTATCCCGGCATTATCGACAATCCGGCTGGGATGTGGTGCTTGCCAACAATTTGACCGAAGCTCGTGAATTATTACTGTCCAAAAAACTGGATCCGTTACTGATTCTTTCCGACATGAATTTACCGGATGGTAATGCCCTGGATTTTATGGAGAAAATCAAAAAAAATCCCAGCGATTCAAAAACTGCCAAGGCACACGGCGCATTCGCGGAATGGTTGTTTCTAACCGGTTATGGCAATGTACCTGACTCAGTGAGAGCTTTACAACTGGGCGCTTATGACTTTTTGGAAAAACCCTGCGATCTGGATAGACTTGATTTACTAGTTGCCAGCGCCTCACGCAGTGCCTCGATACAACGAAGAGTTGCCGATCAAACCAAGAACCGGCATCGGCGTTATTTGCCGGATGCTTATGCCGGCCATAGTCAACAAGCGCAGGACATTAGGCAATTATTGGCCAAACTGACCCAAGTGCCGTTCAGTGCATTGATTATTGGCGGCGAAAGCGGCACCGGTAAAGGACTCGCTGCACGTATCTTGCATTATGGCGGTTCTCGCGCCCAGCAACCGATGATTGAAGTCAATTGTGCGGCGCTACCCAGAGAATTACTGGAGTCCGAATTATTCGGCCATGAACCCGGCGCTTTTACCGGAGCGGCAGGACGACATCGCGGTTTGCTTGAACAGGCTGATGGCGGAACCTTGTTCATGGATGAAATTGGCGAAATGCCGCTGGATCTGCAGGCCAAACTGCTTAAAGTGATTGAAGATCACAAAGTCAGGCGTTTGGGTGGGGAAAAGGAAATCCAGGTCGACGTTCAAATAGTCGCTGCCAGTAACCGTGACCTTGAAAAAATGGCACAAGACGGCAGCTTTCGTGCCGACCTATACCATCGCTTAAGCGTGTTCAAACTAATCCTGCCGCCGCTACGCGAAGCCGTGGAAGATCTGGATGAACTAGTGCCGTTATTTGTTGCCGAATACAATGCTAAAGCTGGACGCCAGGTTAAAGACATCCCCGATACGGTATGGCAAAAACTAAAAGCTCATAACTGGCCCGGCAATGTCCGAGAGTTACGCAACGTCATAGAACGCTGCGTGTTATTTGCCGATGGCTCCACATTCCCCGGACAATGGCTGCAACTGCCCGGCCAACCCATCCTCGAAGCGTTACAAACCGAAGCAGGCATCTGGTTACCCCTGGATGGCAGCATGGCGCTGGACGATATGGATTGCTTTATCATCAAAACCGCTCTGGAGCGGGCCGATAACAACCTAACCGCAGCCGCCAGAGCCTTGGGAGCAACCAGAGAAACGCTACGCTATCGGGTACGAAAATATAACCTGAAAATAACAGATTGAATTTAATCAATCCAAACCTGCTCATTAGATAGTTTAAGCGCATAAATAGCCCGAGTCAGCAGCGCGTAGGAGCTGAACGCAGTGAAGCGCATCCTACGCGAAACGATGCTCCTCCTAACGTCGACAGCATCCTATAGGTTAGCGCAAATCGACCGCCTTGATGTCGTTGTAACTAGTACAATACCCGTTTATGGCGAATTCTTATTATAGTTTTAAGCAATCACAGTAGATGACATTTAACTCGGCCCGCAACAAATTTTTCATTACCCTCTGCATAATTGGTTTGTTATACCTGTTTTTTGACGCCAGTTTATGGTGGCTGGTATTACCGGGTGTAGTTTATCTGACCTTGATTATTTACGGTTCGGCAATCATTCAGGCTAACTTTTATGGTCCCGCATATTGTTATGGAAATACTATAAAAAAAGAAATTGCCCTATCGTTTGATGATGGCCCAAACCAGGAATACACGCCTCAAATACTATCAACATTGGCCAATTACAATGCCCTGGCAACTTTTTTTGTCATTGGTAAGAATATTGAAGGCAATGAAAAAATATTAAAACAGATAGATACCGAGGGACACAGCATTGGAAACCATACTTACACGCACTCTTATTTTGTTGATTTTAAAAACTTGCAGGGCTTTATACAGGAATTAAATCAAACAGAAGAGAGTGTCTTCAGAGTCATAGGTAAACGTATGCGTTTATTCCGACCGCCTTATGGAGTAACCACACCCCATCTTGTAAAAGCGTCCAGTACTTTGAATTACAACATTATCGGCTGGACTGTTCGTTCATTCGATACAACAGCTGACAGCCTGCAAACCATAACCCGTCGCATCGAAACACAAATCCAACCGGGCGCCATTGTTTTGTTTCATGACACTTCCGATAAAACCATTCAGGCATTAAAACAGACACTTAGCTTTGCAAGAGACAATGACTATAAAATAGTCGGTATAGAACAACTTTTGGCAATAAAAGCGTATCAATAACCAAACTGAACAGCCTGCTCATTTATGCTCTGAGCGGTCATGTTTTCGATTTTATCGACAATACAAAAGCTCGTCATACCCGCCGGGAAGCGGGTATCCATTACCATGGATGGCGAGCTAATCAATTTAAGAAGTCTGAATTCATTTTGTCAATCCTACCGAAATGACAATCCTGGACGATGTAATCATGTAATCTGATAAAGTGGAAATAATCTGCTTGCTATCCAATTGTTTCGTTGCAAAATTATCGGATAGCCGCCTCATTACTTACCGTCAGCTCATAAACTTGCTCCTGCATCTGGCTCAGTCCTTTCTCGCGGAAACGAGGTTCCCGCTCAAGAATATCTTCAGTGTGTAGCAATTTCACGTCACACCAACTGCGATAAAGTACTTGTATTTCCTGCGCCTGAACACTAAATGGCGGCCCCTGCATTTCCTGCTGGGGATAGTCAAAAGCTACCAGCAATATTTTCGTTCCTGCTTCAAGCAGTTGACGCAAGTTAGTTACATAAGCTACACGCATTTCCGGGGGCAAGGCAACCAGAGAGGCGCGGTCGTATAACGCATTGACTCCGGCCAGATCATTGGCGGTAAGCTTAAAAAAATCACCACAATAAATGCGTAAGCCCTCTGCCTCGCTGACCATGAAATTATCTTGCCAATGACTTGTCGGTATCAGACCATTCTCGTCAAAAAAAGCCTGTACTGCGAGTGGACTAAGTTCCACACCGATGACATCATAACCTTGCGCAAGCAACCACAGCATGTCATTACTTTTGCCGCACAATGGCACAAATACCAGACTTCCGGGCCCAATGTCCAATAAAGGCCAGTTTTTCAGCAAGTGAGAATTAATCTCTTCGCTATGAAAACCGATCTGGTTTTGTTGCCAGCGCTCCATCCAAAATTCCTGGTTCATGTCGGGCTCCTTTTTAAGACTTCAGCTTAAACCAAAACACTATTTCTTGGCCGCTTCAATTGATATGGTTAGTGTCACTTCGTCACTAATGTTAGGTACGTATTTGCCCATGTTGAAGTCTGATCGCTTAATGACTGCAGTTGCATTGGCTCCGCAAGCATCCTTTTTCAGCATTGGATGCGGCATGCACTGAAAAGATGTCAGATTAAGCGTAACCGGTTTACTAATTCCTTTAAGTGTAAGCATACCATCAATGGACGAAACATTATCGCCTGTGAAATTAACCTTGCTGGAGACAAATGATGCTATTGGAAACTTGGCTGTATCCAAAAAATCCGCTCCTTGTATATGCTCATTAAACAAGGGGTAGCCGGTATTAACTGATGTGGTGGTAACTTGGACCGTTACCGCTCCTGTTTTCGCCACACGATCCAGGTCTATACTGCCGGAGGTTTTGTCAAAACCGCTTAACTGCGTGGAAAAACCAAAATGGCTATAAGAAAAACGCGGGTAAGTATGAGTATTGTCAATAATATAAGTTTCTGGTGCAGCGAAAGCTGTCGTTGAAATCGTTGCTGCGAGGATTAGCAATGCGATATGTTTCATGGTGTGATTCCTTGTTTGGTTAAAATTAAGTATAAATGAATTTGACTGGATATAAGGAAAGTTATTCCTGACTATGGGTAACCATTATTTCATGTCCGTTTCTAAATCGATAATGCAACTAACCGCAACGTGGCTTCTGTAAGGGCAGCTTCCTTGGTTTCCTCGCCCATATTGAGTCCTTCGGCATAAATAAATTCAACCTCAGTCATACCCAAAAAAGCAAAAAAGTCCCGCACATATCCGGTCTGACTATCTAACGGCGTACCTGCATATAAACCGCCGCGTGCCGCGAAAACGAAGACTTTTTTGCCGGTCAGTAAACCCTCAGAGCCATTTTCGGTATATTGAAAGGTTACGCCAGAACGGGCAATCTGATCAAAATAGGCTTTTAAAGTCGACGGGATACCAAAGTTATACATAGGCAGGCCGATGACTATAACTTGTGCCTGCTTGAGTTCGTCGATCAGCACATCTGATTCAGCGACAAAAGCTTGTTGATCTGAAGTTCGCTTATCAGATGGCGTAAAAAAAGCCAGGACCCGCTGCTCATCGAGGTGAGGTATAGGGTCGCTTGCAAGATCACGGACAATGACTCGGGCATCGGGATTATTTGCATGCCAAATGGCGACGAACTGTTCCGCAAGCTGGGTAGACTGTCCGCCGGAAGAAAAAATGCTTGAATTAATTTGTAGTAGAGTTTTCATGGTAGTTCTCTTGGGTCATTTAGGACGATGCCATTAGACTTCTTATTGAAACGATAAAAAAGTATAATAATTCACCGTTTTTCATCTAATAAGTTGATAGGTTTTGATGACACCTCACATTACCCTTGAACAATGGCGCTCATTGATCACTGTTGTCAATGCGGGCGGTTACGCCCAGGCTGCGAAAGTACTCTACAAAAGCCAATCAGCCGTCACTTATGCAGTACAAAAAATAGAAACCTTACTGGACGTAAAAGCATTTGAGATTCAAGGACGTAAGGCAATCCTAACCCCGACTGGGCAAATGCTCTTCCGACGCGCACTGGCGCTAGTTGATGAAGCCAATAATCTGGAACGGGCAGCCCACATGCTTTCTGCTGGCTGGGAGGCGGAAATTCAAATTGCTGCTGAAATTCTCTTCCCTTCACGTCTGTTATTAGCTTGCCTAGAGCGCTTTGGACAAGAAAGTCCAAACACCCGGATAGAATTGCTCGAATCGGTGTTGGGGGGAACATCGGATGCGTTACTAAAGGGGGAGGCAAACCTGGTTATTTCTCCCCAGGTTCCACCGGGATTTCTGGGCGATCCTCTCATGCGGATAAAATTGCGCGCAGTAGCCCATGCCGAACATCCTTTACATCAATATGACCGGGAGCTTAGCTATCGAGATCTGCGTGCATTTCGCCATGTAGTCGTCAGGGATTCAGGCGCGAAACGTGATCGACGCACCGCTACTGTTGATGTCGATCAGCGCTGGACGGTTAGTCAGGTTGCGACATCAATTCAGGCGGTCTGTATGGGCTATGGCTTTGCCTGGCTGCCAGAAGAACACATCCGCGAAGAACTGCGAACAGGAATACTTAAACCGCTACCCTTGAGGGAAGGCGGTTCGCGCGAGGTATCGCTCTATCTGATTTTAGCCAATCCCGATTTTGCAGGTCCCGGAATAAAACGTCTGGCGGAAATCATCAAGGAATCAGTTCAATCTGAAGATCTTTTTTAATTGTATGC
>CAIKYI010000283.1 GCA_903831545.1 uncultured Methylobacter sp.
ACTCACAACAGCCAATTACACGGTATTAATGAATTGCAAACTATCGCCAATCACTGAAAATCTGGCTATTGTGTTTGCTATCTGGAGTGATAAAAAGCATCAGTATGTCTGCATAGAACCTGTAATCGGAAATCAACCGGCCCAGGATGGCCTGCCGATGCCACTGACACTGGTTAAGAACGAAGAACTGGTCATGGAGTTTACGATAATTGCGAGCAGGGCGGGTTTTGAGGACCCATCATGATTACTTTCCTGTTGGTTTGCCAAAAAATGGGCATTAAGTTATGCCGGAATGTAATAAATCAAGGCGTTTAATTATATGAAATTGAAAGAGAAAGACGTAGAAGTAGGCTATTTATATTTGACCACTGCAAATCAATATCGTGCAGTACTGGCGATGAAAGGTGAGTTTTTGATTTATGCGCCCAGTTTGGAAGGGACTGCGCCATTAAATCTGGATGCTTCAAAAATGCCTTTTGAAAATATGCCGTTCAAGAAGTGCCAAATCGTAACCTTTGCCAAAAAGGATTATCAAGCATTTGACTTCAATGGGACTGAAGCTGTTAAACATAAATTGAATGAAGTGCAGTTAACCGAAGTAATCGCACAGTGTAATGCCAAGTCAGCTATGGCTGTTCTGTTAGCAGAATAAGAGGCAATTTTTTCTCGGGGAATATGACATTTTTGATGTCCATAAAGTAATCGCTTCTATCAAAGAACCTCATAGTTATTCTGACACAAAACATCTGGATAATGACTAGATCTTCAGAACGGACGCAATGGACAAATTATTCGAGTCAATGTGGGCGACCATGATGCGGTTTACTGATCCGGGGCCAATACCTTTATGAGCGTACACAAAGAAATAAGCTTCGCTATTGCTATTCGCCAGACTGAAGCGGCTTTGATTGTCGGATCTCAGATCTTGAATGCTTAGATTTAAATTGTTTCGCTAACTGTTGCCAGTGTCTTTTGAAAAGGTCTGCGTAATCAAAACACGCAAAAGTAACGGAGACCTCACGCATCGATGCATCAAAACGGCGTTGTCGGAACAGCTTTTCGCTGCATGTTTTGTATTTTGAAAAGGCCAATAATAATGATAGCATTGATAGCAGCTATAATTTTGGAGTATCCCTATGCCCAGTCTAGTCGTTAGAAATCTTGATGAAACAATCATCAACGCGCTTAAGGCAAGAGCTTTAGAGCACCATCGATCTACAGAAGCCGAACACCGTGCAATTTTGGCAGAGGTCTTGATGAGGCCACAGCGAAAGTCTTTTGCCGAAGCCTTATCAAACATCCCGGGTGTCGGTACTGATGCGGATTTTATGAGACTCAACGATGATACTAGAGTGCCCAATGTATTTGATTGATACCAACGTCATCAGTGAAATCAGGAAAGGTGATAGGGCTAATAGCGGTGTGCGTCAGTTTTTTGATACCGCCATTCAAAACAACGTTCGTATTTATGTCTCATCCATTACTATCGGCGAACTGCGCAGAAGTGTTGATTTGATTTTTCATCGGGGTGATACCAGTCAAGGTCAGTTACTGGAAAGCTGGTTAAACTCTATCCTCGAACACTACCAAGACAACATTCTTAGTGTTGACTGCGACATTGCTTTGCTTTGGGGGAAATTGCGCGTTCCGGCATATCAACATGCGCTGGATAAATTAATTGCTGCAACTGCGTTAAACTACGACCTTACTGTTATTACGCGTAATGTCAAAGATTTCGAAAGTACAGGTGTTAGTTTACTGAACCCTTTTGTAGAATAAATGGATATAGAATATTGGCTATGTCGGTATTACAAACTTCGCCCATAATCCATCCGCTCATGCAGTATACGAGATACATAGATAGCATTTGAAGCGATTCGATAGAAAATGACATGCCGTCCAGCTGGAAAAGTTCGGTGCTCTTTCGAAATCTCAATTTTTCGATGACCAATCTGCGGATTTTGTTGAATTGTCTGTAAGGCATTATTAAATATAGTGCGATACACATAAATTTGGTTTCCCCTCAAGTCTCCAGGGTGTAT
>CAIKYI010000284.1 GCA_903831545.1 uncultured Methylobacter sp.
GCGACCGGTTCTCTGGAGTTATCAAAATTATCGACATAAGCGTAGGAGGGCGGTGCCGGTTGCGTTATTGCCTGGGCATCCAGATGCTGGGTTATCATCGATAAACGTCCCAAACCGGGCTCGCCCATTACAAAAATGTTGTAGCCGGGATTGGACATGGCAATGCCAAACTCAAGCGCTGACTGGGCTCTGGGCTGCCCTAAAATGGTATCGGGTGATTTTGGTGCGGTGGGGAACTCAAAGCCAGCCAGATCGACATTTAGTTTTAGTGATTCAAGGGGTAGCTTTAAGGAATTGCTCATGGATGATGGAAGTTCTCGAATTGAAAAAAGGCGCTAATTCTATAGCATTTTTTATTGGCATGTCTGTAAAACAAGCGCAGCTGGTAAATTCTGTAGGGGCGAATTTGTTCGCCAGGGTGCGTTACTTGTGCAAAATAATAACGGTCTTGTCTGCCAGTTCTTTTAGTATGTGCAGACCGCCGGTAATAATAATTTCAGGATTGGGATGTCTGGATTCCTCGGCAAGCTGTTGCAGGCAATCTTTAGTTAATATTCCGGCATTATCCTGAATCAGTTCCAGCAAACGGTAAGTGAAGGGCGTGATGGCAATGAAATGAACATCGTCAGCCAGATCGCGATAAACCAGCAGAAATGTTGGCTGCTCAGGCGCTGTATCAGGTAAAAAGTCAGGCGATATTTGTTGGACGGGATACTGGTAGGCTAGCGGCCAGGCTAGAGGCGACAACTGGAGGCTTAGGCTGAGTAAATCATCGGTATTTTGTGCGTTGGCGGAAATGTTTTCTTTGGAGATGGATAAAGACATTTCCACCCATTCGTAATGCGCCAGTTCAAACAGAAAGGGAAAATCAGCGGAACAATCGCGTTCGTTTTGCAGATAATCAAGGAACTCTTCGGGGATTTTTGAAAAATGCGGCGACAGGCTAACATGCCTGGCAAAAAAATCCTGCCCCAGCGCAAACCAGTCCGAATCGTTTAATAACGTCCGTAACACGGGAAAGTTGGCGCTCAAAAAACTGTCGATATTGTTAAAAAACAGTTCCCGATACATCGCCATACGTTGTTGCTGGACGTCGTTAGGCACGGGATTGTTTTCAGGGTCTCTGATATAGGCGGCAAATTCCTGTTGTTTGAGTTTGAAATCAATGCTCATACCGGCCTCAAGCGGATTGCTGTTGATGTTGCGTAGTCCAGGCTGTCTGGATTGCGCTGATGGTGGTGACTTCTTTGATGAGTTCGTCCAGCGCCGGGATATTAAAATCGCGTTCCAGCAGCGTAGGGAAGACGCCGTAAAGTTCATAGGCTTTGGCCAGCAGTTTCCAGACCGGATCGATCACGTCGGCACCGTGGGTGTCGACCAGAAAATTTTCGGCTTCCACATAATGCCCGGCAATATGGGCATAAGCAATACGGTGGGCAGGCATGGCTTTTAAAAAAGCTTCGGCATCATAGCCGTGATTGACGCTGTTAACATAAATATTGTTGATATCGATCAGCACATCGCAATCGGCTTCTTGTATCACCGCATTAAAAAAGTCAATCTCATCCATTTCCTGACCGGGTGCCGCATAGTAGGAGACGTTTTCGATCGCTATTTTTTGCTCAAGAATATCCTGAACGCGTTTTATCCGTCCGGCAACGTGAGTCACGGCTTCAGAGGTAAACGGAATTGGCATGAGGTCATATAAATGACCGTCTTTGCTGCAATAGCTTAAATGTTCGCTGTAAAACTTGATTTGATGTTCAGCCATGAACTGTTTTACTTCGCGGATAAATACTTCATCCAGCGGATCAGTGCTGCCTATCGACAACGACAAGCCATGACAGATGAAATCGAAACGCTCGGTCATGGAGCGAAATTGTTTGCCCAGTTTGCCACCGAGGGTGATCCAGTTTTCCGGGGCAACTTCATAAAAGTCGACAGTTTCGGGAGGCGCCTCTACAATTTGGCTTAAAAAGGTACGTCGCAAACCTAAACCTGCGCCGTGAACTAGCTGTTTGGTTGTGTCCATAAGAACACCTTAGTTAAATTAATGGTAATGGGAGGGCAAAACAACTTGCCCTCCCTGAATTAAGCCCGGTTAGGCTTATTTGCCGGCAGCGTCTTTTGATTTAACTTTGTCGCCACAAGCGCCTTCTTTACCTTTGGACATTTCGCTGCAACCTTTCATGCCTTCGCCGCAACCTTTCATTTGCGCGCCGCAAGCACCTTCTGTGGTTTTTGCTGAATCACAGGCTTTCATGCCTTCGCCGCACTGAGCGCCGCAAGCACCTTCTTTGCCCTTGCCCATGTCTCCGCAAGCGCCTTCTTTGCCTTTCATCATTGCACCACAAGCAGCTTCCATGCCTTGCTTCATTTTGCCATCTTTCATCATCGCGCCACAGGCACCATCAGCAGCTTTTTCTTTTTCAGTATGTACACTACCGGCGCAAGCGCCTTCGGGTGTCTTTGGTTTGGCCATACCGCCCATAGATGCACCACAGGCCATTTCAGCTGCTTTATCAGCTGCAGCAACTTGCATGTAACCAGTTGATAATTCGGTCATTCCAAAAGGATTTGCTTCGGCGTTAACAGCAGTGCTTGCAAAAGCAGACAAAAAAGCAGCACCCATTGCAGCAGCTAAAGCAGTTTTATTATTATTTTTCATTGTGTCTCCAGAGTATTGATACAAGTTTAAAACCGTCCCCGGCAATCCGGGAAACAAATCGATACTTAAAGCGCATCGAACGCTATATATCATATCAAAATCATCAGAATATAAAATGAATATCGATTTAACAGTGAATGGTCTGTTGAAAATTTGAGTGAGAGTTCAGTCTGGTGAGCATTGGTGTGATTGTTGGCTTACTTTATCAAGTCATGACTAAAGCTTTTGACTTGTAGGCATCACACAAATCCTGAATAACACAGTTTTGGCAGTTTGGTCGTCTGGCGATGCAGGTGTAACGACCATGCAGAATCAATAGGTGATGTGCATCCTGTTTATGTTTTTTAGGAACATATTTGTCCAGTTTTTGTTCCACTTCTATGACATTTTTGCCGGTAGCAAGACCGGTCAGGTTGGCAACCCGGAAAATATGTGTATCTACCGCAATAGTCGGTTGGCCAAAGGCGGTATTTAAAATAACGTTGGCGGTTTTTCTGCCGACGCCTGCCAGAGCTTCCAGTTCTGGGCGTGTCTGGGGGACCTGGCCGGCATGTCTGTCTAGCAGCTGTTTGCAAAGCGTGATGATATGCGCGGCTTTGCTGTTAAATAGCCCGATGGTCTTGATATAGTCTTTTAATCCGGCTTCACCCAGTGTCAAAATGTCACGGGCGGTATTGGCGACAGGAAATAACAGCGCAGTTGCTTTATTAACGCCTTTATCGGTTGCCTGAGCAGACAAAACCACGGCAATCAATAACTCGAAATTACTGCTATAGTTTAGTTCTGTAGTGGGATCAGGAATGGCTACTGCCAGGCGATCAAAAATTTCCAGTCGTTTTTGCTGATTCATGATGATGGTTGCTTTGGTGACTAATATAGTGCAGTGACAAGGGCAGTTAAAATGGCTACTTGCAGCATAGGTGATTGGATTGTTTTATGCAATTGCCATTAGGTTTGGTTTTTGAGACACTGGTAAGAGTGATAAGTCTATAGATAGTTATTGCCAAGGAGTGAAATTTGCTGATCAAGAAGTTATTTTTCGCTACATTAGCATCATAAGAAATACTATATAAAGGTAAAAAA
>CAIKYI010000285.1 GCA_903831545.1 uncultured Methylobacter sp.
GATCACTGGCTGCGCTCAACTGATGTTTGGCTTTATCCAATTGCACTGCCTGCATATCGCCATAATGATAACGCGCTTCTTTAAGCTGATGGCCCATTGCAGAAAGACTGCCCAGCTCATTTGCTGTTATGGCTCCTTGTTCATATTCCAGTACATCAGGCAAAAATTGATGATGAAACCGCGGCACCTGCACCCAAGAATCCGGTTCATGGCCTTTGGCAAAATCCAGTGCCGCCAGTAAGACCATTGATATTATTCGACTCCCACCGGGGGTGCCCAAAACGGCAATATGAATACCGTCATCAAGAAAAGTGGGGGTCATGCTTGATAACATTCTTTTGCCTGGTGCAATTGCGTTGGCGACACCGCCTACCAAGCCATAGCCATTCATCACGCCGGGCTGCCCAGCAAAATCATCCATCTCATCGTTCAGCAACACCCCGGTTCCAGCCGCTACCAAACCTGCACCAAACGGAAAATTAATGCTTAGGGTTGCTGCAACCCGATTGCCTTGCTCATCAATAATGGAAAAATGGGTAGTGTTATCGCCTTCGGGTAGTGGCTTGATTTCACCTGATAGCATTTCGCTGGGTAAGGCTTTATCCGTTCGAAGACTACTGCGTAAGCCGGCAGCGTAATCTTCGTTTAGCAAACGCTTGACCGGTATGTTGATAAAATCCGGGTCACCCAGATACAAGGATCGGTCATGATAAGCGCGTCGCAGGGCTTCGACGATAAGATGCTTGCGGGTTAATTCGCCTGTTTGCTTTAAATCATAGCCGGATAGAATATTCAAAGCCTCCAGCAAAACAATGCCACCGGAGGAAGAGGGTGCGGCGCTGGTGATTTTTATGCCCTGGTAAGTGCCTTTAACAGGCTCCCGTTCGACAATGCTATAAGCGGCAAGGTCTTGTTTAGTCCAGATTCCGCCTGCTTTGTTGACGCCCGCCACTAATTTTTCGGCTATCTCGCCGTCATAAAAGCCGTCTCGGCCTGACTCGGCTAATTGCTTTAAGGTATTGGCCAAATCAGGCTGCCTAAGAATGGAATAAGCATTAGGCAGGTTGCCGTTTACAAGAAATATTTGTGCGGTCTGGGCATCGGTTTTTATTACCTCGGCTCTGAATTTAAGCAGTTTGAGGTATCTATCACCAATGGCGAAACCGGTCTGAGCTGCCCTGATGGCGGGTTGCAAGCTCTCTGATAACGGCAGGCGTCCATATTTTTCTGATAAATGTACCAGCGCCGCCGGTAACCCCGGAATGGCTGCGGCTAATGCGCCATCCAGTGATAAACGTGGATCTGCTTTGCCTGTTTTGTCCAGGAACATTGCTTGATGAGCAGCTAACGGCGCTTTTTCACGTCCGTCAATCATGGTTTCAAAACCATCCTGTTCTCTATGTAACAACCAGTAACCGCCGCCGCCCAAGCCTGAACCGGAAGGTTCAACGACCGCTAATGTGGCGCTGATAGCAACTGCCGCGTCGAAAACATTGCCGCCTTTAGCCATGATTTCAAAACCGGCTGAGGTAGCCAATGGATTGGCGCTGGCAATTGCAACCCTGGAATTGTCGGCATGTGTCTGGGTACTGCCAAAAACAGCGATTAAAAATACAATGGCGTAATATTTAATTAACATTTTTCTCTGTTCAAAATTTGACTTGATGTGAAGGGTTTAATTAAACCACATTTATAATACTAAACGCCTTGGCTGATAGCGTAGATGAACCTGTAGGGGAGATTTTATTTTCATATGCTTTTTCAGTTTTTTGGCGAATTAAGGCTGCAACTAAAAGACTACGTATTCATACTGATTTTATTTTTATATTTTATATTTAAAATAAACTCTGGTTGCTTGCGGTTGACAAGACTTCCGGCGTTTAGGGCCGATCTTAAAGCTATAAAGTTGACCGCGCGGAGTATATACAAAACAAACTCATAATGAGATTAAAAAATGACTGTAATCACTAAAAAATATAAAACAAAAAAAAACGATGCTGTCGAAAATGGTTTACCGATCGGGCCTTCAGATCATGACGCCAAAATTGCCAGGCTCGCTTATTATAAGGCTGAAAAAAGAAAGTTTGCGCTAGGTTACGAACTGGAAGAGTGGTTTGAGACAGAACAGGAATATTCAGTCTAA
>CAIKYI010000286.1 GCA_903831545.1 uncultured Methylobacter sp.
ACCAGAACACCATGAAATATTGCCTGCATTAACTTCTTGAATAATTCCATCTGTATCATGGATATTATGACGGTGCTGTATCTCGTTCCATAAAACCTGTGCTGTTGGCCGTTTTTTTTCTGCCAATGCTTGATGAACGCGCCAGATAAAAATAAATAGCTGATTTTTTCTCTGAGTTGGCGGTGGAGTTTCTGCATCAATATTACTCATGGTCACCGACTGTTCTTTAAACCATCGGCATAACCATGGAGGTGCACATTCCATATAACCATTCCCGTCAAACCATGTCAGCCAATCCAAGGGTTTTGTTAAATTATCCGGCATAAGCTGCATAAGCTGTATAAGCGGCTTACACATACTCAAATAATCTGAATGGCTGTCGATATGGTGAAATTCGCCAGGTTCAATCCCTAAGACTAAAAGCGCAGCCTGTTTTTTATCCCAGGCACTAAGCGCTAGCCAGTGCCGCCGATTAACATTAAAGGGCATTGTACCTATTACTGTTTTGATAGTGGCATCCATATACCCCGCTTCAAAGTTCCAAATTTTAAGCAAACTATCGCCATACCAAGGGTCTAAATCACACAAATCATCCCGTAGCAATATACTTTCATTCATCACACGCCACCAACACCAGCAGGTGTAAGCTCCGTCACACCAGCCACCTTGAAGCATACAGACTTCAAAATAAAATCAGTGAGGATTTTCATCGGTTTATCCTCAAAAGAACGGATTAACAACTTTAAGCTGCTCATCAAATAATTGTCCATGTTGCATGTCTTGCGAGTAAAGCGTTTCGCATCCCGCAAGTAAAGCTGCCGCCACAATAAGCGAGTCCCAATGCGAAAGTTTATAGCGACGGACTAGGCGAATAGCTTCCCGAATTGTGCTTTCATCCACCGGGGTTACTTCACAAAGATCCAATAGACTTTCTGCAACTTCATGGGCCACGACTATATTTACGCCCTGTTTTCGGGTCAATACATTCACTGTTTCGTTTATGACTTGGGAACTTACCGTCACACCTTCCGCAAGTATCTGCCGCGCCTTGGTATGCTTGTCCGAATCCTGCCCGACTGCATAAACAACAATGTTAGTATCGGCAAACTCAAGGACGCTCATGTAACTCTTCCCTGTTGAATGGTGAGCCATCATAAAGCCCACTATGCTTATCCAAAGTTGCCAGCGCAATTTCCCTGCGTCCACCACGATCTTTTTGGGTTTTAGACTTCAAGAACTCGACAAAATCCAAAACTTCCGCCGCTTGCTGTACGGGCAGGGTTTTAACAGCCTCAAAGACTTTTTCAGCGATAATACTCATGGGGTCAACCTCTTGCTTGTTTGAGTGAGACAACATCGGCGGATATTTTAAGTCCCGCCGACTTTAATATAAAATCAGTTATGGTCTGCATCGGTTTTCGTAGTCGCTCCACATTCATTTGAATATATCCGCTAGTAACGTCATCGCCGGATTTGTGATTTACCAGTGCTTTGACAGCAAACGATGAAATATCTAACGATTCAGCTATGGTCACAAAGGTTCGGCGCAAGTCGTGCATTGCAAAAGGCGCGTCTGTTTTTTCAATGATTTTGGCTAACTGCCTCTTAGGTTCGACCAGATAT
This sequence comes from uncultured Methylobacter sp., assembly GCA_903831545.1. Classification (GTDB taxonomy): domain Bacteria; phylum Pseudomonadota; class Gammaproteobacteria; order Methylococcales; family Methylomonadaceae; genus Methylobacter_A. The sequence goes on from CAIKYI010000286.1 coordinate 1,624, forward strand.
CCACGAACACCATCACCAGGAAAAACAAATACGCTGTTGCTGTTCGTCTTGCGCGTCATCAGCATATCCGCCAGATAGTCAGATAACGGTAATTGCATCGGTCTACCGTTTTTTGGGTCGCGCAAAATATAACTGTTATCGGTCAAATCAATATCAGCCCATTGAAGTTTTGCAGATTCATCTTTTCGAGTACCGGTCAGTATGACGAAAATTAAATAGTCTCTGATAGTCGGGTTATCAATATTCAATACTGCATCAAACCAAACTTGTAGTTGATGCGGTTTAAGATGACCGGTACGACGATCCACCTTATACCAACTTCGGGTCTGACTAATCCGTTTGACAGGGTTCTCCGGGAGTATCGACAAACCTTTACCTGTTTCATATTTCGCGCCGGCATAGTTCAAAACACTGCGTAAGGTACGACCACCCAAATTAGCATAAGCCTCACCGCGTTCTTCACCAACCTTCTTATGCCGGCGCTCCACTGCATCGCGAGTAATTTCTGTAATAGGAAGTTTTTGCCAGTCTGGATAAATGTTATTCATAACGCCAGTGTAATCCCTTACCGTTTTGGGCTTGAGCTGCCGCGAATCCAGAAACGCCGTGAACACCTCACTCAGAGTGACCGCTTTAATATTCTGTTCGCGCTTTTCTTGAACGGTATCAATCCCTGCTGCAAGCGCACCTATTCCTTTCTTGGCTGCGTTCCGGGCTTGTTCAGCTGTCATAGTAGGATATTTGCCCAGCACCACACGTTTGGTCTTATTGCCAATGCGCTGTTGCACACACCACGTTTTAGACTTAGTGCCGATGTACATACCAAAACCGGGAAGCTCATCATCCCAATAAAACACCTGCCCCTTTTCCACGTAGTCGAATTTATCAACGACAGATTTTATTAGCTTCATCAGAGCCCCTAAAAATTAATAAGCATATAATAAGCAGTCTGTTTAAAAGCCATTCAAAGACCGTCTGATTTATTATAACAACAAACCCAATGATTACAAGGGTTGATAGTGCTTATTAAAAGTCATTAAGTGTAGATAAAAGAGCAGGTTCGCTAATTTGTAATCAGCAGGTCGCGGGTTCGATTCCCATCGCCAGCTCCAATAAAATCAAGCCCTTAGGTGTATGTCTAAGGGCTTTTTTTATGTCTGTTATTTTCCGGTCATGGCAGGGTCATGTTTGAAAGTGTATTTAAAGTATTCTTGAGCATGGTTGACTATAAAACACATGCGCAACACCTGTCGAAAAGAAACCCAACATTCCACACCTCATCTCTTAGCCAACACTCTAAAGCTATAACAAATTATTCATCAAGACTAAAAACTTATTTTCTGAGCCGATGACAAAGCCATAAGATAAAATTAATTTATCCCAAGCAAGCACCAAACTTACAACTTAACCATACAGCCTAAAATTAGCCCTGTGCTGGATAAATTCGCTTAGTTTGATCTGGCATAGCCTAAAAGAAATAAGTAGCCTAATAAGCCAGAAACAAAAAAGGCGACACAATTGCCGCCTTTGTCGTGAATAAATATGGTCTTTATCTTGCCTTTTAAAACCAAACCGTTCAGA
>CAIKYI010000287.1 GCA_903831545.1 uncultured Methylobacter sp.
CCGGTCGATCATTATATCGGCGGCATCGAACACGCCATCCTGCATCTGTTGTATGCGCGGTTTTATACCAAATTGTTGCGCGATGAAGGCTTGCTGGTTTGTGACGAACCGTTCAAGACATTGCTGACCCAGGGCATGGTGCTCAAAGACGGCAGCAAGATGTCCAAATCCAAGGGCAACACTGTTGATCCCCAAGGCTTGATTGATCAATACGGCGCCGATACCGTGCGTCTGTTTATCATGTTTGCGGCCCCGCCGGAGCAGTCGCTTGAATGGTCTGACAGTGGCGTTGAAGGTGCATTCCGGTTTCTGAAGCGGCTTTGGAAACAGGCGTATCAGCACGGTGAGGCTGGTGGATCGAAACTGCCATTGGATAAACAGACTTTAACCGAAGCGCAACAAACCGTGCGTCGCCAGTTACATTTGACCATCCAGAAAGTTACCGATGATTTTGGCCGACGTTATACGTTTAATACTGTCATTGCCTCAAATATGGAACTGGTCAATACCTTGTCCAAATTTATTGATGACTCCGATAATGGCAAGGCAGTTCGACAGGAAGTTCTGGAAGCTATCGTGTTGATGCTGGCGCCGATAGTGCCGCATATTTGTCATCAACTATGGCAGGATCTGGGACACGAACAAGCTGTGGTCAGTGCGTCATGGCCCGTGGTTGATGACACGGCCTTGGCGCAGGATACCTTGGAGATGGTGTTACAGGTTAACGGTAAGTTGCGCAGCAAGATGATGGTTGAAATTACGGCAACCAACGAAGCAATTGAGGCAATGGCGCTGAGTGATGAGCATGTTATGCGTTTTATTGAAGGCAAGCAGGTCAGAAAGGTGATAGTCGTGCCAAAAAAACTGGTTAATATTGTTGTTTGAGACGAAAGATAAAAGAGTAAAGACGAGGGGCAATCTTTGTCCTTCGTTCATGAATCTTGAATTTAATAGGAAAACCTGTGTTAATAAATAAAACAGTCATTGTTGTCGTGGCTATGATGTTGAGTGCTTGCGGCTACCATTTACGGGGCGCTCTTGAGTTACCTGCCAACATGAAAAACGTTTATGTCGAAGGTGGCTCCGTGCCGTTACTCGATCAGTTTAAACAGGTTGTTAAGTCATCCTCTGCTCATTTTGCCAATTCGCGCAAGGATGCGGGCATTGTAGTTAAAATATTTAACGAAGATTTTACCCGGCGGGTGTTGTCACTTAGTTCCCGGGGCAAGTCCAATGAATTTGAACTTTACTACAGGCTGGAGTATGAGTTTGCCAATGCTGGCGATGCACAGTTGATGCCGCGACAAACTGTCGAAATTCGGCGTGAATATTATAATGACCAGCAATTTGTTATCGCCAAAGATAACGAAGAAGCGGGTATAAAAAATGAAATGTATCAACAGGCCGTGCAAACCATTGTTAATCGGGCGAGGGTGATATTAGAGGCAGGCGCCAGGTAGCCATGCAACTTAAGTCCGAACAATTAGCAGCGGCATTGAAAAAGGATTTGTCACCGGTATATTTTATAAGTGGTGACGAACCCTTGCAGTTGGGCGAGATGGCAGATGCCATAAGAGCGGCGGCACGTAAAGCAGGTTACGACACGCGTGAAGTGCTTGCTGTTGATGCTGCTTTTTCATGGAACGCATTAACGGAAGCGGCGGGTTCCTTATCTATTTTTGCAGACAAAAAAATCATTGATTTGCGCTTGGCCACTGGTTCGCCCGGGGTGGATGGCGCCAAGGCATTAATTGCTTATTGTGAACATCCGCCGGAAGACACCCTGTTATTGATTACTGCGGCAAAGCTGGCGAGTGCATCATTGAAAACACGCTGGTTTCAGGCTTTGGATAAGGCGGGTTGTGTGATTAAGGTCTGGCCGTTAGACGGACAAGACTTGATACGATGGGTGCAGCAAAGAATGCTGGCTAGAGGGCTTAAGGCTGAAACTGATGGCATAAGGATTCTGGCTGACAGGATTGAAGGAAACCTGTTGGCTGCGGCTCAGGAAATAGAAAAACTCTACGTTTTATACGGTGAGGGACAGCTCAGTCGTCAGCAGATTGTTGATGTGGTAGCCGACAGTTCCAGATTCGATGTGTTCAAACTGATGGATAGCGTTTTGGCGGCCAAAGTTGGTCGTATTTTGAAGATCTTGTCCGGTTTAAAAGCAGAAGGCGTTGCCGCTCCGGTGGTATTGTGGGCTTTGACGCGTGAAGTCCGGGTATTAATAAAAATTAAGCGGGCATTGGCCTCGGGTCAAAATAGAGCGGCGGTTTTTAAAAATAATCAAATATGGGACAAGCGTCAGCAACTGGTCAGTGAAGCGTTGACCAGACTGAGTGAAACTGATTTGAATAACATACTGAGCTTGAGTGCAAAGGCAGATCGGCAGATTAAAGGCCGTGAGCAAGGAGAACCCTGGGAAACGCTGTTTGCTACATGCCTGATGTTTGCTTCCAAGCTGCCTGTGCGGCAGGGAACGTAAATTTCCAACGGCCCTGCATGCGGCGCAATACGCTACGCTATTGACGCCCTACGGACTGCGTCTTACCGCATTGCACGATTGCCTAACCCATGACGGCATAAATAAATGAATTTTAAATCCGGTATTTTTTGTTATCCGTGGTCAACTGACTTCGCAAAATAGGCTATCGATGACTGGAGTGGATTGGCGAGCAATGCGAACAAAATTTATTTGTAATGACTGCTCACGGACCGGATGCGATCCCTTGCAGACAGTCGCCCCCAATTTTTGAATGCCTGCAATATCATATATAGCTGCGGATTGATTTCAAAAAGCTATTTAAAACCATTTCAAAATTCACCTCCGAAACCGAAGAGTCTATATTTTGCGAGCAACAGGATTGATTATCTGGATTGGACAAAAGTGCGGCGAAGGGCGTTATTTAACTTAAAATTCAGCACCTAAACCATTTTATTTTTTCTCAAATAACCGCTTGATTCGTTCATAGCCAATGCAAGTTCAATATATCGTAAATAAACTAATGGCTTACCCGCTGTAAATCCTTGTTAACAGCCAATTGTTCAAGGCGCTCTGCCAACCATATTTTTATGATGGATTGACGTGTTACGCCCACGCGACTTGCTTCTTTATCCAGTGATTCAAGCATCCAAACCGGGAAATCAACATTGACCCTTTTTTGATCTTGCAGCACTCTTTTGGCTTTCGATAAATCCAGGTAGTTCATGATATCCTCATCATTATCAAATTTTTCCTCAAAATCTTTAGCTTTCATACAGGTTAATCTCTTCTTCTCGTGAGCGGCGCACC
>CAIKYI010000288.1 GCA_903831545.1 uncultured Methylobacter sp.
AGCACCACCTCAAAATGCCCAGGTAGCTCAGTCGGTAGAGCAGAGGACTGAAAATCCTCGTGTCGACGGTTCGATTCCGCCCCTGGGCACCATGAGTTTCCTTGAAGAAAGCCGGCCGATGTGTCGGTTTTTTTATGTCCGAAGGTTTGTCCGGGGTATTTCTTGTTCCAAATCCTCTTCTTTTTGTAATTAGCTGGAACTTTGTAACCTTTAAATGTGCAGCCAGTCCAATTGGTAGCTTTGGGTAAGCGTTATTCCTGCCATGAAACAATGACGCCCCCGGTAATCTTGGTTATAATTTCCGTTTGATTGCATTAGATAATCGTTTTTGTGCTGCCCTTATACCCCCTGAATTAATGGATCAGGCCGTCTTAGAAAGGATGTGTTATGGCTTACAGCAATCGCCACAAACCACCCCCCGAATTCTGCGTTTCTACGCTTTAACGATCTAAAAATTAAATATGGCCGACAATTACGACGACTACAGCCGCGAAGAATTGCTTCGTGAATTACGCTTGCGCGACCGGCGACCTCGCTTTGGCCTGGTTTGGGAACGCAAAGAGATTGAACACGAAAAGGCCGTGAATGATGATTTTGTCGCGCTGGATTTTGACCCGGATCTGTCTTGTGGCGTAGCGCCGTATCGCAACCTGATTATTGAGGGCGATAACTTTGATGCCTTGCGCTATCTGTGCATGACTCATGCCGGTAAGATCAAGTGTATTTACATCGATCCCCCTTACAATACCGGCAATCGCGATTTTATCTACAATGACCATTTTGTCGACAAGGAAGATTCTTACCGGCATTCCAAATGGCTGGAATTCATGTATCGGCGCTTTGTATTGGCGCGTGAACTCTTGAGCGAAGACGGTGTGTTGTTGGTTTCAATGAACGATGTAAACCGGGCCAAGCTGGAATTGCTTTTAGATCAAGTGCTTCCGGGTATGAATTTGGGCAGCATTGTATGGCGAAATCGACAGGGCTCGAATGCGGATCAAGACTGCTTTCTTAGCGTTGATCACGAACATGTTCTCGTTTATGGTGGGCCTGGCTTTCAATTTGAAGGGCTAGCAAAAAGTTATGAGATGTATGGAAACCGAGATAATGATCCCCGTGGTCCTTGGCGTACAAGTGATTTAACACTTGGTTTTTCTTATAAAGAACGCCCTAATCTGTATTATCCGCTGATTGATCCTAAAACAGCTGTTCATTATCCGCCTAATCCTGATCGCATTTGGGTTTATGCGTCTCGTGATCGCTTAAAACCCGGAGCTCGTGTTCAAGCTAAGCCGATGGAAGAATTTATTGAATTGGGTCAAATTATCTTCCCTGTCGAGCAACGCCTTGAAACTTGGCATACGCTAGATGAGTTACTTGTGGCCATTGATAAGGGCGATGTACCTAAAAGTGGAAAAACCCCTTTGTTACGACGGGAGCTACCGGATTTGGAATTTTGGGTAGGCAAAGAAATTGGTTTTGGTCGTCCAGCCTTCAAACGATACAAGGCCGATTTACGCAATCAGACTCAGCCTTTGAGTAGTTGGATAACGCCGAAATTTGAAGCAAAGAATATAGAGCAGGGAAGTGGATTGGTTTCAGGTACCAATCAGGAAGGGGCCAAATTGTTGAGTGAAATTTTTGATGACAAACGTTTTAATTATCCAAAACCATTGTCACTTATTAGCGGCTTGGTTGCTCAAGCCACAAAAGGCAACGATATTGTTTTGGATTTCTTTGCAGGCAGCGGAACTACTGCACATGCCGTACTTAATGCAAATCAAATTGATGGCGGAGAGCGCCAATTCATTATGGTGTCATGCACAGAAGCAATGCCAGATGCCCCGGATAAAAATTTGTGTCGTGATGTCTGTGCTGAAAGAGTTAGGCGCGTTGTAAGCGGGTTCAAAAATAAGAAAGGTACTGGCAGTAATTTCGCCTACCTTCGCACTAAGCGCCTACCTGCCGAAACCTTGTTCAGTAGCATTCCTCATGAGGCTATTTGGACCGCATTACAGTTGATTCATGCTGAAAGTTTGTCACCCTATGTGACCGATGCATTGATTCAACAAGCCGTAGTCGAAAACAGTACGGTACTGTACCTGCCCAATATCAACGAAACCGTGTTGCAGTCTTTGAATGCAGTGTGTGCCACAGCATCAACACTGGTTGTTTATACCTGGCAACCGGGTTTACTAAGGCAACATTTTGACGATGATCGCTTGAGTTTTTTGCCGATTCCGCAGTTTCTGGTGGATCGTTTTGGGTCAGGGAGTAAGGCATGAGTGTTGCACCGAAAGGTTATCAGAACGATGCGGTTGAAAACGCGTTGGATATTTTCCGTTATGCGGAAAACCAATTGCAGCAGGTTGACGACATCGATAGTCAACGCGCCATCAGCGCCTATAACGGTTGTGTATTGCTGGAAGCGCCAACCGGTGCCGGTAAAACCTTAATGGCCGGGTTGATAGCCGAAAACTTCGCCCGTCCCGATCATCGCGATAATGCAAAAATAATCTGGTTTTGGTTTACCCCGTTTGCCGGTTTGGTTGAGCAGGCTAAAAGCGCTTTAAAAACAGAGTTTAACGGTTTGAAAATCCGTGATCTAGCTTGTGATCGTAAGGCTTATACAGCCAGTAGCGGCGATGTGTTTGTGACTACTTGGGCTTCAGTTGCTGCTCGTAACGCTGAAACTCGTAAACTACGGAGTAGTGGCGATTTGTCGTTATCGTTGGATGAGTTTATTCCTGAATTGCGTGAGGCAGGATTTCGGATTGGCGTGGTGGTCGATGAGGCTCACCATAGCTTTACTAAGGCCACTGAAACGGTAAATTTTTATCGGGAAGTGGTACGCCCGGAATTCTCCTTGCTGATTACTGCCACACCGGATGATGCTGATGTCGATAAGTTTAAAAAGGCGGCAGGACTGGCCGTGGTACATCGCATTCAGGTGTCGAGACACAATGCCGTTGATGCCGGATTAATTAAAGAGGCGGTAAAGTCGATAGCCTATCTGGTGCCGGAAGATCAGAAAGAGCTGGTCGATTTGTCGGCAACAGCATTGGAGGATGGCTGGCGTACGCATCAAGCTATTAAAATGCAATTGGCAGAAACAAAGATACGATTAACGCCGTTGATGCTGGTACAAGTGGGTAATACCGGTAAAGCAGGCGAGATGGCGATTGAGGAAACCAAACAGCGCTTGTTGGGTCTGGGAGTACCTGAAGAAGCGATTGCCTGGTATACCGCTGATGATCCTAACGATGATTTGCTGGCGGTGGCGCGAGACGAAAGCAAGGAAGTATTGATTTTTAAAGTAGCGGCAGCGTTGGGCTTTGATGCGCCTCGCGCCTTTACGCTGGTCTCGTTACGCGGAACAAAAAGCACCGATTTTGGCATTCAGGTGGTCGGGCGTATTTTGCGAGTGCATCCACGCTTACAGGGCATGGCTATCAACAAAACCTTGCCGGAAGTATTGCGCTTTGGTTATGTATTTTTGGCCGATGCAGAAAGTCAGGGCGGTTTGATTGGCGCTGGGGCGAAAATCAACGCCATTACCTCACAGCTGGCGGAAATTACACCGTATACGATGATCGTGAAAATAGGTGGTGAAACAGAGGTGCAGGTTTCCGTTAATGGACAAATCTCATTATTACCCCAGTCTTATGTTCCGCCTGTTTGGCAACCAGCCGGTATAAGTGATGTTAATACCCAGTCCCCGGTCACATATCTGCCAGGTTTGACATTACCACTCTTTGATGAATGGTTAAAGCTGGAACCGACGCCGGTTATGGAGTCGGGAAGAGTTGCGCCGAATCGTCCCGTGCTGGCAGGTAATACACGATTTGAATTACGAGAGGGTTTACCCAAGCGCTTTAAAACCGAACGCTTGCCGCTAGGGACCGAAGAGTTGGTGCAATGTATAGCCAAGCGCATTGATTTGAATGCCCAGGTTTTAAATGCCGGTTTACGAAAAAATCTGAAAATCACCCGTACTACCATCGATGATATTTTTGGCAAGTCCGATGGTACGGTTGATAGTATTCAGGCTCGGTTGTCGAATATTGATATTGCCCGACGTGCGCAAAAAGTGTTGTTTGATGCAGAGTTTATCGATCCTCGCGATCTGCACCCATTGTTATTGGCGCGTTTGCAGTCCGAATTTAACGAGCATCAAGGCATGGATTTAAGCGAGCTGGAACTGGCACGCGCACTTAATTTGATTCTGGCGACCTTTCCGAATTTGGTGCGTGATGCTTCCCGTGTCTGTGCGGCTCGGTTCAAGGAACTATTCGATGCCGATGTGTTGCCGTCATTTATTGAAGCGCCTGATTGCATCAGCCGTTCCAGACTTAATGTCTATGGTGTAATGCCGCCAGACCTTAACAACACCGAACGCCGCTTTGCTGAAATGCTGGATGCAGATACCAGTGGCGGACTGGCTTGGTGGCACCGAAATGAACCTCGTAAACCTTGGTCAGTGGGTATTGTCATGCCGGGCGGCGATCGTTATTTTCCTGATTTTATCGTGGGGGTGAATGACCGCCACCACGGCGACGGTATGTTGCTGGTGGAAACAAAAGGCGGTCATATCATCAATTACGGAGATACCCTGGAAAAAATCAACGCTGAGCATAAGCAGTATGGCAAACCGTTGATGCTGACCCAGCAAGAGGATGATCGGTTCTGGATGATGCGTTATATCGAATCTACTCGGAAAATAGAACCTGATCAGGTGTTTAGGGTAGAGAATATGGCGCAATATTAACAAGTTACATGACGCTAGCAATGCTAGCGCTTAAGAAAACAACCCCATTCCCTATTTAAGTTAGGGAATGGGGTTATTGGATCATTTTTTTACTATTTTTTAATTAATCAAAGCTCTCGTCTATTGTGCGATGTTGGTTACGAGGCGATTTCTTATTGGGTGAAAGGGCTGCTGGCAAATTTTCAGCGGTAATTATGTTTTCACCAAATGCTTCCAGCACAAAATCTGCCATCGATTGATTAACCCAGGACGGATTTTGATGAAACTCGGGCTTAATGATGGCTTTATAACCATCTTGGTTATTAAAACGCTTCATTTCGATCCATTCCTTTCTGGCGCGGTCAACAACATTCAACGTTGATTTTTTCCATGCTGTATTAGCACC
>CAIKYI010000289.1 GCA_903831545.1 uncultured Methylobacter sp.
CAGCAAGCCACTAAAATGGCAGATCGTGCCAACAGCGCCAAAAGCCGTTTTTTAAGTAGTATGAGCCACGAAATACGCACTCCTTTAAACAGTATTGTCGGTTACGCCTATATTTTGCAAAAAGATCCGTCCATTCCTGCGCATCGAAAACAAGCCGTCGATATTTTAAAACGCAGTGGCGAACATCTATCCTCCCTGATTGAAGACATTCTGGACATTGCCCGTATCGAAGCGCGTAAATTTGAATTGCGCCAGGAGCCGATCGGATTTCCAAATTTTATTGAACATCTGGTCAGTATTTTCAAACCTCAAGCTGAAGCAAAAGGCTTGTCCTTTTATTGCCAGATTCTCAACACCCTACCGCAACGGGTTCGTGGCGATGAAAAGCGGGTCGGGCAAATACTCATTAACCTGCTTGGCAATGCCATCAAATTTACCACGACCGGCGAGATTGTATTTCGTATTGGTTACAGTTGTGGCGTAACGACTTTTCAGGTGGTCGATACCGGTCCCGGTATCCATGAAGATCAACTGCAAAATATTTTTCAGCCCTTTACGCAATTACCCAACGAGAATTTTGGTTCGGGAAGCGGACTTGGACTTACCATCAGCAAAATCCTGTCCGAAATCATGGGTGGTGAACTCGCTGTGGTAAGTGTGCCGGATCAAGGTTCTACGTTTACCGTACGCTTATTGTTGCCTAACCTGGGTGGTGAACAACAATACCTTCAGGAAGAAGACATAACCGGCTATGAGGGCCAGCGTCAAAAAATATTGATTGTGGATGATCAGCCGGAACATCGGCATTTAGTGATGTCCATCCTGGCTCCCCTTGGCTTTAATGTCATTGAGGCCAGTAGCGGTGAAGCATGTCTGGTTCAAATTCAACAGCAGCTGCCGGATCTGATTTTACTGGATTTATCAATGCCTGGACTTGATGGCACTGAAACGGCTCGTCAACTTCGCCAGCAAGGCTATGCAACCCCGATAGTGGTCTTAAGCGCCAACGCTTATCCGACTGACCGGCTTAATGCCATTAATGCAGGCTGTAACGATTTTCTGTCCAAACCCATTCAAGTCAATGAACTGCTCTCCAAACTTAAACTGCATTTGGCGTTGGATTGGCTATATCAAGAGCAAAATGAAATCATTGAAAGCAAACCACAGGGCACAGACCAACTACCCACAGCAGAAATGATTCAGGAATTGACCGGCTATGTCCGCATTGGCGATGTTTTAGGGCTTAACCAGGCGCTGACGGAACTCATTCGCCAGTACCCCGAATACACCCAATTTGCCCAGCGCATTATCTCTTTGGCAAGTGAATTTCGCCTGGTTGAAATAAAAAAATTATTACATCTTGCTAACGAAGAACTGGCTAATCATGATCAATAAACCTTCTACTAACGGCATTGTAATGATTGTCGATGACACGCCCGGCAATCTGGCCTTGCTGTCAGATACCCTTTCGGAAGCGGGTTACCGGGTTTTGGTTGCAACCGATGGATTGTCCGCCCTTGAGCAAATTGCCTATTTAAAACCGGATATTATTTTGCTGGACGTCATGATGCCTGGAATTGATGGTTTTGAAACCTGCAATCAACTTAAAGCTAACCCCGAAACAGCACACATTCCGGTGTTATTCATGACCGCGTTAAACGAACTCGATAACCTGTTGCGTGGTTTCGATGAGGGCGCGGTGGATTACCTGGTAAAACCGATACGCCCCCCCGAAGTTCTGGCCAGAGTGGATATCCAGCTAACGCAGTCCCGCAATCTGCAACGCGCTGAAAATGCACTGCTCAACAGTTCTTTCACCGCTTTGGCAATCGATTTTAACGGAGTCATCACCTGGTTAACGCCCGGTGGTGTTGCCTGGCTAGATGATTTTATGCAGAAACATTTATTGACCGGTCAAACTGAAATTGGTTCTGCTTTGCCTAAACCGTTACTGGATTGGATTGCGCAACAAAACGCGGTTACTGATAAAGCAGCTGGGGGCGTTTTTGAAAGTCACCGCAAGGGCGTTGATTTTTCAGCAAAAATATCACCTTGCCAAAACACCGGTGAATATCTTCTGGTTATGGAAAAACATTCGGGAGAATGGGATCTTGAATCGGTCAAAAGCAGCTTGGGACTAACTTTTCGTGAAGCGGAAATCCTTATGTGGATTTCCCGTGGTAAAACCAATAAAGAAGTAGGCATCATTTTGGGCAGTAGCCCACGCACTATCAATAAACATCTCGAACATATCTTTGAAAAACTCGGCGTTGTTACCCGTGCTGCCGCCGTTTCAATGGTCTTGCAGCGTCAACAATTCTAGCACTGCACCGGACAATAATATCCCGTTTTGCCAGGGGCGGTTTTTGTTAAATATCAACCACCCTGTTCTGATCAAAATCCGGAACCAGTTTTTTACCATAATACCCTCTGGGATTACACAATATCCTGGCACCCGCTATGCGGTAATCGGCTGGGGTATGGACATGTCCGTGGAACCAGACCGCAATCTCGTATTCATGTAACAAAGGTTTTAAATCGTTACAATAAGCCAACTTTTTAAGCGCATGCGAAGACTCCTTCCAGCTCCATAAAGAAGGCGCGTGATGAGTCACCACCACCGTTTTTCCGGAAAAGGGCTGGGCAAGTTCCTGTTTCAACCAGCCTTTTGATGCTTTATGAAAATGACTGAATTGCAATGAATCAAAAGCTTTTTGATCATATTGAATCTTTCTGAAGTCATTTAAAGTCTTACCCAAGGCCTCAGCTTTTTTTTCTCCTTCAACAAACAAATCAGCCCAAAGTGTGCAACCTAAAAAACGCACGTCCCGGAAAACAAAACTGTCATTCTCAAGGAAATGAATGTTACTGTCCGCGCATTGCCTGCGGAGCAACAGCAACGTTTGCTGATAATCATGGGTATAAAACTCATGATTGCCCGCGACATAAACAACCGGTTTTTTCAAGGATTTAAGCCAGTCCAGGCCCTGTGTACTGATGCCGATATCGCCTGCCGCAACAATGATGTCAGCGTCATTATCCGGAACTTCCAGCATTCCGAACTCCAGATGTATATCAGAAAAATAATTTATCCTCACACTAAAACTCTACTTAATGGCCTGCACAGCGTATAATTTAACAACATAATTCCCGTTAACTGTAACCTTTTCCAAA
>CAIKYI010000290.1 GCA_903831545.1 uncultured Methylobacter sp.
ATACCGAATCTCAGCCCAAGGCAATTTTCATCTAAAATGGATGGCACTACATTGGCATATTACAAATAGGACCTTTGATTTTAAAAGGTTTTATATGTTTTTGATTGCCAAAAGGGCGGAAAAAGACGATTTCTCGCAAAAAAGCGACGAAGATGGGTTAATCGTAGTAGCTGTTGCATATTGTCTAAATCAAGGTTTTAAATTATATTTTAAACCAGTCTACGCAGATTTGCCGATGGCCTGATTAAATCCATTAGCAAAGACAGCGTTGCTGCAACCATTGAAAAGTTAGCCCGCAATATACGCCAGGTGTTCGACTACCTAAGAATGACGGAGAATTCGCGAAAAATTAGATCGAGATACCTAAGTCAAGAAGTTTAGAACGGATTCGCCGTGTATCCGATCTTTTGTAACCTTGCAAATCGGTAGGACCGATGCTAAGGTGCCTGATTTAAATTCACAATAATCCAAAAAAGCTATTACATGTCGTGAAAACTATCCTCTATGGGTTTTATTCAATCTAATGAATTCGATTGTCGGTATTTTATTGGCCGCTGGGGCGAGTCGACGTTTTGGTGCCGACAAACTGACCCAACGATTACCTAATGGCGAATTGGTAGCCGTGCAAGCTTGCCGCAACCTGTTGGCGGGCACAGATACTGTAATAGCGGTGGTACGTCCTGGTAACGAAAGGTTGGCAATTTTATTAAAGGCTGAAGGCGCTCTAATTATTAGCTGTGTTGACGCAGAACTGGGCATGGGCAAAAGCCTGGCTTTTGGTATACGCTCGTGTTTCGATGCGTCGGGCTGGTTGATCTGCCTGGCAGATATGCCTTGGATAGAACCAACGACGATAAGTCAGGTAGCCAATGCCCTACGTTCAGGTGCCATCATTGCTGCGCCCTCTTGGCAAGGGCGACGTGGCCATCCTGTTGGTTTTTCAAAAGCGTTAGGCCATGAACTAACCCTGTTAACGGGTGATGAAGGTGCCAAAGCCTTGCTTCAAACCTATCATGCTCAACTTCAAATCATTCATTGTGACGATTCCGGCATACTTCGCGACATTGATAAACTTGAGGATTTGCACCCCTCTAAAAAAACAAAAGAACACGCATGGCAATGAACATTCTCGATCTCCAGTTAGCGCTGCGCGAACAACGCCGCGCCTACGCCCTGGCTACTGTCGTTGAAATAGTCGGATCATCTTCAGCCAAACCCGCGGCCAAGGCACTCATAGATGCTTCGGGAAAGGTTGTTGCCGGTTGGGTGGGCGGCGGTTGTGCGCAATCGATGGTATCAGAAATGGCGCTTAAATGCCTTGAAACAGGAGAGTCCGGCATGATTGAAATAGATCTGAACGACGAGATTTTTGGCGCAGGTATGCCGTGCGGTGGCAGTATGCGAGTGTATGTAGAGCCCATTTTGCCAAAACCATTACTGTGGCTGATGGGCCATGGCCGTATTGTAGAAAGTCTTTGTGAATTTGCCAGTCAATTAGGTTTTGACGTTATTGTCAATGACCCACAGGCCACAGCAGAACACTTTCCTACCGCCTACAGAATCATCAGCGATGATTGCCGCTATCAACAACTACTACCTCAACCAGCCGACTTCGTTGTCATAGCGACTCATCACAAGGGTGATTATGATTCTCTGATGCGTGCCCTGCAAGCTAAAGTTCTCTATATTGCGCTGGTCTCCAGTCGTAAGCGAGCCACATTGGTCTTGGAACGTTTAGGACGGGAAGGTTTTTCCGATGCCAGCCTTGCCAAAGTACGTGCCCCGGCAGGCCTCAATTTGGGGGCTAAACTGCCAGAGGAAATCGCCCTGTCCATCGCCAGTGAAATAATACTGGTAAGACGAGGGGGAAATGGTCATCCTTTAAGTAATAGTCTGTCGGCCACCGAAGAAAACAACTGATTGAT
>CAIKYI010000291.1 GCA_903831545.1 uncultured Methylobacter sp.
CAAAATAGCAAAATGTCTTCCTGGCGGCAAAGCTAACTCGCCTTTATCACCAAAATCATTCGCATAATCTCTGTTTGCAGCTAAAACTTCAGTTAAAATGTTACTCATAAACACCTCTCGTTATTATTATTGGCTCATAAAAAAACCGCTTGTTGCTCATCATTAAACGATAAGAAAATCATGCGGCACTTAAACTGCACTAAAGAGTTTACCTTAATAAAGTCCTCTTTCAAATTATGATTAGGTTATACAATACAAATCTAAAACTGAAAAAGGAGCAAAGATGGCAAGACGAAACGAACACAGCATGGACGAAATCAAGGAAATGATACTGGATGCCGCAGAAACCATTATCATCAATGAAGGCTACCCAGCCTTAACTGTTCGTAAAATTGCGCTAGACATTGGTTATACGGTTGCCAGCATCTATATGGTTTTTACCAATATGGCCGATTTAATCCTGCACATCAAGTCAAATACTGTTGATGATCTCAACAAACAATTACAACAGACCCCCAACTGTGCATCCGAACAATTTATAACAGAACTGGGTAAAACTTATTTACATTTTGCTGTCAAAAACTTTAACCGCTGGAGCATGATTTATGTTGCTGACACCCAAAATCATCAAACATACCAGCAAAAATTAACTCATCTTTACAGTCCGCTTGCAACGCAACTGGGAATACTTGCACCAGATTGTTCAGCACAACAAAGCCAACAAGCAGCAAGAACCTTATGGTGCGGTATCCATGGCATTTGCAGTCTGCACCTGAACGAGAACCTGGATGCTGCTGACATTGAGCATGCGGAGCAGAGCATCGTTTTATTGGTGGAAAACTTTATCGATGGCTGGGTAAATACACGGGCAAACAACTAATTTTTTCGGGTTATTAGAACAATGTCTACAACAGAGACATTCACAATAAGCCTAAATGTTCTCCCGCAATAGCTTGGCAAACTCATGTGCCGGCAACGGTTTGCTAATGATATAGCCTTGATACATATCACAGCCTTTTTCCTTTAAAAATGCCAATTGCTCCGGTGTTTCCACGCCTTCCGCCAAAACCTTAAAGCCCAGGATATGCCCCATCGCGACGATGGTAGCAGCAATTTCCATGTCATCCTGATGAAAAGGAATATCATCGATAAAACTCTTGTCAATTTTCAAGACATCTAGCGGAAAGTGTTTAAGGTAAGCCAGGGACGAATAACCCGTGCCAAAATCATCAATGGCAAGACGAACACCCAGCGCACGAAGATCATTAAGAATAGCCGTTGCCTTATCCTGATTCTCCATCAAACCGCTTTCTGTTATCTCTAATTCCAGCTGCTGAGCAGGAAATCCTGTGTCGCTTAGCGTCTTGGCCACTAAAGCACAAATATCGCTGCGTCTAAATTGGTGAGAAGAAACGTTGACTGCCAAGCTTATGGGGGACGCCCCCGAATCCAGCCACTGCTTACCTTGCCGACAGGTTTCATGTAAGACCCAAGCCCCAATCTCAAGGATAAGGCCCGTTTCTTCAGCAACAGGAATAAAGCGCAATGGCTGGATCAGTCCTTCCAACGGGTCTTGCCAGCGCACCAAGGCTTCAGCTCCAACAATACGGCCACTGACAATATCCACCTGAGGCTGATAAAAAACCCTTAGTTCCTGTTGCGCAATGGCATTACGTAACCTTGTTTCCAAAGCCATACGTTCTTTGGCTGCGATGGTCAGATCTTCAGAAAAATAGGCAAAACAGCCACGACCGGCATCTTTGGCCTGATACAATGCGGCATCGGCATGATCCATTAGG
The DNA here is from genome assembly GCA_903831545.1 of uncultured Methylobacter sp. Classification (GTDB taxonomy): domain Bacteria; phylum Pseudomonadota; class Gammaproteobacteria; order Methylococcales; family Methylomonadaceae; genus Methylobacter_A. The sequence continues at coordinate 1,800 of CAIKYI010000291.1, forward strand.
GCATCAATATTCTCGCCGTGTTGCGGGTACAAGCTAATACCAATACTGGCACCAATTTTGACGCTGTCGCCATGAGCCAGAAAAAAAGGTTTGGCCAGTTCGATGATGATTTCTTCAGCCACCCGCGCAGCATCTTCCGGCTGCGTAATGTCTTCGAGTAAAATAATAAACTCATCACCACCCAGGCGAGCCACCATATCAACATCACGCAACCTTTCAGTAATACGCTCACCAACCTGTTTCAACAAATCGTCACCTGCCAAATGCCCCAAACTGTCATTAACAACTTTAAAGCGATCCAGATCCAGCATCAACAAACCCAATTGTCTACCGTCACGCCGCTCCATATTAATACTGTGCTTTAGCCGTTCCTGTAACAAACGCCGGTTAGGTAGCAGTGTGAGCGGGTCATAGAAAGCCAGTTGCTTGATTTGTTCATCTGCGGCTTTACGCTCAGTGATATCATCGTGAGTGCCAATATAATGAGTGACTTGACCAGCATAGCCTTTTACCGCTGTAATGGATAACCATTTGGGGTAAATTTCGCCATTCTTGCGACGATCCCAAATTTCCCCCTGCCAGCTTCCTGAACTTAGAATACTTGCCCACATCTCCCCATAAAAATGCGCATCATGAACTCCGGATTTAAGAATATTTATTTTCTGACCCACAACCTCTTCTTCCGAGTAGCCGGTCGACTGGGTAAATGCTTTATTAACCCTGAGAATGACACTTTCCGTATCAGTGATGACCATTGCTTCCTGCGATTCAAAAGCAGTAGCGGCTATACGCAGGTGCTCTTCAGCCTGTTTACGTTCGGTAATATCGATAGCCGAACCTATGTAGCCGCTAAATATGCCGTTTTCATCATAAAGCGGCATGCCTTTATCCAAGATCCAGCACCAGTCACCGTTAGCGTTTCGTAAACGATATTCGGTAGTAATAGCGACCTTAACCTCTGTGTTTTGATAGTAGGCCACGAATGCCGTGTCTCTGTCGTCGGGATAAACAGTGTTAAGCCAGTCGTAATAAGTCATCGCCTTTACCGAATCCAGACCGGTAAAATCGAGCCAGGCTTGATTGACAAAAGTAGGCTCACCTGCGACATCGGTAATCCAGATCATTACCGGAGTACTATTAGCCATCAGTCGAAAACGTACCTCACTTGCTCGGAGGATAGCTTCGGCTTTTATTCGTTCGGTAATGTCACGTAAGGCACAGGCAAAAAACAGGCCTTGCTCGGTTTGAATCGGACTCAAGCTGACTTCCACAGCCAACTCCGAACCATCTTTCAATAGTGCCGTTACCAAAAGCCCTGCTCCCATAGACCGAATACCTGATGAAGCGGCAAATTGCGCTCGCTTTGCCGGATGAGCGTCACGAAACCGTTCCGGCACCAACGCTTCAATTGATAGTCCAAACAGTTCGCTACAAGAATAACCGAGTAAACTGGCGGCCTGTTGGTTTGCCATGGTAATAATACCCTGCTCATCACTGATCAGCATGGCGTCCGGTGTCGAATCGAAGATAGCCCGTAGAAAAGTTTTACTGGTTTGTAACGTTTGGGGGCTGGGCAATTGCAGTAACTTTGGAATCAACGGCCAAATCAAAAAAGCCGTACTTATCGAAATAAGCGCTGTAGCCGCTTTTACAAGTCCTTCCAGCCAATAATCGGGGTGCCAAATCGTCCAAATGCTGATTAAATGGGTGGTACCGCACAAACAAATAAAAATCCCAAACAACACAAACACCCACCGATAGGCCAGATCAGTACGTTTTCGGACAAAATACCACAGGGCAAACGGGATGGAAAAATAGGCAAACGCAATTACGCTATCGCTAATTATTTGTAACCACAAGATTGACGGCTGCCATAAATAGCAAGCCCCATGTGGCATAAATTGGCCGGTATTGACCAATAGATCATTAATCCATGCAAACATTCAGCAGTAAACTCCATTGTCGTTTTCGAGCATAAACATGGAAATTTTAATAATCGTCAGAAGTCTTGCTCTGTTAACAGAGTTGTCACCTTCCTGTCCGGGTCTGTAATTACCCATAGTTTTTCCGTTCCAACGCAGTAGACAGACATGATTCTTTCTACCGACTCCGGAAGCAATGCCAAGGTATTTTCACGCCAATCCATTTCTGATACCTCGCCGTAATCACCTCGTTCATGCCTGTCCAACAAATCGCCTATAGGTACTTTAAAACTGGCTATAATCGAAATGGCCGAGGGCGTCATGGTGATTTTTCCAAGTTCAAACAACTTCATTTATATAACTCCGTGTTATTTTACTCATTCAAGCCTAAAAGACTAATTCTAATCGGATCGCTGTTGATTATCAGGCAGATGCAACGATACCAAAAAAGTGGCGCAAAATACCAACAAACCCAATATCAGCATAGCCAACACCGGTTCTACATGATGCGCGGCAGCAAAAGTATAGCTACCAACCGCCAAGAGCATGGCGAGATTTTGAAAAAAGCCTTGCAAGGCCACGGCGCTGCCACTGCCAATACTGTGCTGACCTATTTCCTGTAACGCAGCATTGACAGGGACGATAAACATGCCGCCCATAACACCAATGAAAAAAAGCGCAAAACGGGCTGACCAAAGGCTATCAGTAAAACTCAAAACAATGATAAACACAGCCATCAAATAAGCCGGTATTCTGGCCCGGCGCAGATGCTCAAGTGGAATCATTCTGGGCACCAAAGCGGAGCCAACGACAATGCCAATGGCCAGAAACAAAGTCAATTCGGCTATCTCGGTGGCATTTTTAGACAATAAAACCAACGGCGCCCAAACCACGATAATAACTCTCAAGGTTGCCGCCGCTGCCCAAAACAGGGAGCCGCCCAAAATGGCAAAACGGGAACGTGGGGTTACGAAAAAAGAACCTATTTGCCGCCAAAACAAAATAATTCTGGATCCCGACCCCATCGGATGCGCAAAAATGCGAACCGGCAAGGTCATGGTAATCAGAGCCGAGGCTACAAAAACAATGATGGTTCCAGTCAATGCCCATGTTATTGAATAATCAGCGACTTTGGCACCTATCATCATACCTAGTAAAATAGCCAAAATTGTAGATCCTTCAATCCAACTATTGGCTTTTACCAAAAACTCATGCCCTGCCAGCTCAGGTAAAATTCCGTATTTTGCCGGACTGTAAATGGCCGCACCTGCGCCAACCAGGCAATAGGCAATCAATGGCTCTACCTTACACAGCAATAAGCCAGCACCGGCTGCTTTAATCAGATTGCCAATAATCAACACCCTGGATTTGGGGTGGTTATCGGCAAAACCGCCAACCCACGGCGCAAGCAACACAAAGGCAATTAAAAACACGCTTTGCAGAGCTGGCACATACCAGCTTGCCAGATTAGTTGATTGCATGACCATCGCAATCACCGTGAATAAAATGGCATTATCGGCAAATGCGGACAAAAACTGTGCGATCAGCAGGGGGTAGATTTTTTTGTTCATTATTAATTAAGACAAAAGATGAGATGCGAAGGGCAAAAAAAGCTCTCATAGAAGCTATGGAACATTATTTTAGTCTTTAGCCTTTTTATGCTTTACCAGAGGCCAGCTCAGTAACCGCCTGATAATTAACCTTACCGCTCGCCATCAACGGAATTGCCTCAACAATCAGAATTTTCTTGGGTAAAGAGATTTGCGCCACGCCTTTGGCTGATGCTGCCAGATCACTGACTGTCGCCTGTTTTTGGGTGGTGAGCAAAATAACCTGCTCGCCTTTTTTCGCATCCGGCAAACTTATCGCTGCGTGATGAGCTTCCGGCCAGGCATTGGAGGCCATCTGTTCTACTGCGGTCAATGACACCATTTCACCACTGACTTTGGCAAAACGTTTGCTGCGGCCCCGAATACTTAGAAAACCTTCACTATCGACATGCACAATATCGCCAGTGTCATACCAGCCGTCGCCATAAATTGACTTGGGCGGGACTAATTTGCCCGGATTGTCGGCCAGCAGATAACCTTTCATAATATTAGGCCCGCTAACATGGAGTCTGCCGGCATCTTCAATGCCTTCGACGGGTTCCAGTTTATAGTTCATCGCCGGCATAAAACGACCCACAGTGCCCGATTTATAATCCATCGGCGTATTGACTGAGGCGATAGGCGTGGTTTCGGTCGCGCCATAACCTTCCAGAATACGGATGCCAAATTTATCAGCCCACAACTGGCGAGTGGTTTCTTGCAATTTTTCAGCACCGGCCACTACATAACGCATGTTGAAAAAATCATAGGCATGGGCTTTTTTAGCGTAACCGGCTAAAAAGGTGTTAGTGCCAAACATGATCGTGGCACTGATTTCATAAGCGATTTCAGGAATCACCGCATAATGCAGCGGCGTAGGATAAAAGAAGGTATTCATGCCGTGTAGTATCGGCAACAGCGTTCCGACCGTGAAACCAAAGGAATGAAACATCGGTAAATAGTTCAGCACCACATCCCGCGCAGTAAAATTGATCCGGGCTTCCAGTTGTTTAAGGTTGGACAGAATGTTCGCGTGCGACAGCACCACGCCTTTTGGCGTGCCTTCAGAACCGGAGGTAAACAAAACCACAGCCGGATTGTCAGGGTTAAATTGAGCGTGCTGAAACCACATATGAGCAGTTTTACCTTGCGCCAGTGCCTGAAATTTATCCCATGCAGAGATTTTTTCAGCAAGGTCTTCAAGATAAATCAGCGTAACCTGTTCGCTCAAATGCTGGGCATCTTCGGTAAAATGTCCCAACTCTACAAAGCGGCGCGATGTTAAAACCGTTTTGACTTGCGCGGTGTGACACGCCGAAAACATTGCCGCCGAACCGGTTGAAAAATTCAACATGGCCGGCACTCTACCATACAGTTGCAAACCTAAAATGACGCAAAGGGTTTTAGTCGAATTGGGTAAAAAAACACCGACATTTTCTGCTTCAGAAGTGACTTTTTTTAAGGCATTACCAATGACAATGGTGCGAGTAATTAAATTGTCATAGGATAACGGCACACGATCCAAATCGTTGGCAACAATATGCTTGCCACCATGTATTTTTCGCGCCTCAAGCAGACTAGCAAATATACTTTGCCGATGATGGCTCGTCGCAAACATCATTTCCGTCATCAGGTCGGATAAAACATGCCCACTGTATTTGCGACGGTTTTTACCTTTTAATTCTGGGGGAGCCGAAATAAAAGTATGTGGCAGTATCTGGATGGTGATTTTAGGAAACAATCGAAGACGAACGATATTACGGAGCTTTGAGAAAGGCGTGTATTCTGCGCCATCTATCCTCACCGGCAAAATAGCAGCTTCGGATTTGTCGGCAACCATACCAGTGCCATCGTAAATTTTCATCAATGAACCAGTCACAGTAATGCGACCTTCAGTAAAGATAACGGTTCTCGTATCTTGATGCAAATTATGAATCAAATCTTTCAACGAAAGAGGATGAGTGGGATCCATTGGAAATACGCGAGACAGGCGCAAGAATGGCTTTAACCACCAACGCTGCGAAATCTGGGTATTAATCGCAAAGGTAACATCATCGGGTAAAAAAAC
>CAIKYI010000292.1 GCA_903831545.1 uncultured Methylobacter sp.
GAGATGTTAGCCATTGCAGCATTCACAGTCCGTCCAGACCGCTGCGGAATGTCAGAAGCTCCTAGCTCGTCAATTGTCATGTCAGGGAAGCTGCGCTTAAATTGTGATGGCAGATTATGGAGCTTTACATAAGAATCGACAGCCGTATCACGGTCTATTAAATTTATCGGAATATCACCTATTAGCTCGACGAAAACGCTCAGATCGTTTGAAACATTCTTTTTGTACGCAACCGTCACATCAGGTGAAAGAATAAACTTTTCTTTAACATACTTCTCGATCGCTTCAGAGAAAAGCATACTTGAACTTGATACCTTGGCTGATTTAGATGTAGAATGAGTTGGAGTTACGGCTACGGATTCTGGTACGGCAATAGTTGAAGCCGGTGGAGGTATATTAAGGGGCGGAGTTGATGGCAATACGTCATTTGATCCCAAGGTGGATTGATTCTTAGCCGACTGGGTCTGCATCTCTTGGACGATAAATCTGAACATCTCTTTTTCCGCTTCCAACTGTAGCGGGTCCGTTTTCAAACTACCGAACTTAAGCGTACCGTCCGGTCTAATTTCTGGAGCGCTAAACTCGATAGATGAGAAGAGTGGTTTCGACACAGTCGATCCTCGAAGCTGTCTAAAGTATTCATGGCATTGGGCGATGAGTGTAACAGACATTCGTTGTGCGTGCAATCGACTCGAAGTGTGTAGTGGTTTTTTAATCTCGCGTTTACCAGACTTCTCGCGAAGGTCCTTTGGCACGCGCATTCGAAAGTAATAGCCTCCGGGGGTGTTAAGTAAGTATAGCATCGCCAGCCTCCATAACTCGCTGACGCCGATGCTAGAAAACTAGGGTGTACTAACTCTGGACTAACGGTGTACCAAACTAGGACCAGAAACCAAGAAATCAAGATATTTTTCAAATTCTCGTGGTGCCAAATTACTAGCTATATCGGCTACTTGAGATAACACAGCGCAATGTAGGTTGATGGCTTATGAGAATAAGTTGCTGGCATACAAAGATAATTTCAGTCTCGAATAACTCATAACTGGTTGAAACAGTTACTGTTTTATGAGTGCATTTTTTAACTGCAAATCGTCGGTGTACCAAGCGATATGCAAAAGATCAGTTGATAATTTTGCCAATGTCGTAACTAATCGATATTGTAAGCCTTTTTCCGGATAAAATATTGATGGCGTATAAAGATAATTTTAGTTTAAAATAACTAATGAAACTGTATTGTATTGATATGTTTGTTGTTTTTTGTTACAACTGCTCTGATTATTTCAATAAAACTCCTTATTTTGTACCAGAATATACTAGTAAAGGTACCTTCTTTTGTACTAGGTCAAGTGCTAACCATTCAACCTCGACAGGCCGAATTTCCCGCCATTTGCCATACAAAGTGTTATTTTTCAATATGCGTACTATCAGGAGATACTACTGAAGCCGACCTCTTATGGGGCCGGCTTCAGTAGTATTGTGTTATCCGGGAATTGATTTTTCTTCTTCTTGGCAGCTGCATAATAAAATAACCCACACATTATTTTATAGTTTGCATATAATAACTTTTAAATTATATTTACTTAGTCAATAAATAATACAGAGGTTATTATGAAGCCATCTCATAAAAGGATAATTGTCGAGCAATTGGACAAGACACTTTCCCGCTTCAAAAATGTACAAGACGTTTCTCCACCGCCAAAGGGGTGGATTCGCGCTATCCGTGAGGCATTGGGAATGACCGGGAAGCAGTTGGCGGAACGCCTGAGTGTCCGGCAGCCTCGCATCCCGATTTTGGAAAAAGATGAAGTATCTGGTGCCGTATCATTAAAGACCATGCGACAGGCTGCCGAAGCCCTTGACTGCGTTTTTGTCTATGCGTTAGTGCCACGCTCTACGCTGGAGAATACCATTAGAGA
>CAIKYI010000293.1 GCA_903831545.1 uncultured Methylobacter sp.
ATCTGTATTTTATAATTAGAAAACAGATCCCTTGCTAAATCCTGAATAGGAATCATTGAAAGAGGAAGTCAACAGACTTGGAACTTTAACCTTGCGGAATGTACGTCAGGCGGTCATAAATATAAGACAAAGGAAGTTACCTGATAACTTCTTTGTAATTAAGCATTCTGCATTTGCCTTTAGTTCACCATTGGATATTAAACAGTTGGTTGAATCTATCCAGTATGTAATTGGAAACTCAAATAATGGATTGATTATATTTATAGATACTTTGGCCAGGGCTATGGGTTCATTTGAGGAGAATGATAATAATGATATGGGCAAAGTTATTGCAGCGTCTGAAAGTATCTCTAAGTCATTAGATTGTGCGGTTTCATTAATTGCTCACCCAGGTAAGGATACAACCAAAGGTTTGCGAGGTGGTAGTTCTTTGCTTGGAGGGCTTGAAACAACCATCGAGGTAAATAAAGACCCGGTATCTAAATTAAGGACTTGGAAGCTTGTTAAGCAAAAAGAGGGTGACGACGGTATTGAAGGGTCGTTTAACCTGCAAGTAGTCAAGATGGGCGAGGATGAAGATGGGGACGACATTACATCGGCGGTTGTGGTTCACGAAGAAAAGCCACACGATGCCATTGATATGCAGCCAGAATCCGAGAACGTTGCTAACGCTCGCCAGAGCTTTGACGGTGCATTGCTTCGGTTTGGATACATTGATTCTGACGGTGATTTATACATCACAACCGACAACTGGGCAGACTGGGAGGCGTCAAACAACCGCCATCTGAAGGACACGACGTGCCGTCAATACGTGACACAAAAGAAGCGTTACCCAACTTATTTAAGCGACTACATCAAGCCAAAAAACGGCGGCTACATCATCGCAAATCAGGATAAAGCAACCGGGATGAAGCTGCTAATGAATGCTAGATTGTCGGTGCAGTAGGGGCAGCACCGGGGCAGCACCGGGGCAGTGAATGGTGTATTTTGCTTAATTTTTAATCGGTGCAGTAGGGGCACCCCCCCTTTAGGGGGTGCCACTAATTGCAACGATGAAGCAATAGGGAAATTTTTCGTTTTTTTTGTTTAGCTACAACAAATTATTGAGCTACAATAAAAAACCAACTTACAAAAGGACTTTGAAAATGAAACTTGAAAAAACAATGTTGCTGATGTCTGCAACGCATGGCGCAATGGTTGTCGAGCACCCGCCAAAGAATCGAACCGATATGAACTACAGAGCCAGCGTTGGTGCTTGTTTTACTGATTACAAGAAGCTTACAAAAGAGCAGCAGATAATTCATTTGCTGGCTTATGCTGTTTTTACGATGGAACGGTTTCCTGAGCTAAAGGCAAAAGACGTAATGGATGCGCTTGAATCGGTTGATGAATTTAAAAACATTGTTGCAAAATGCTTGCCTTAGAAAATCTGATGTAAAATGCATTAACCAGTAAATCGGTCACGGGTTTATCACTTTTTCCCATCCTACCGAGTTGAGCGCTATGCCGGGCTAGCGTCTATTACTGGAGCCCGGCAACTTTATCAACAATGAAAGTATTAAATGAAAACAACTGCAAACCAATTACTAAACAAGGCTGCAAGCCATATGCAAGCCCGTGCAGCGACTTATGACAAGCCAGAGGGTGAGCGTAGTATGGAGGCGACTGTTACGGCTTATAACGCAGTTACAGGTCAGAATATCACAGAGGCAAATGGATGGTTAATCCTGGCTATTCTCAAAATGGTGCGAGATAATCAACACACTGAGCCTCATATTGATTCGGTTGAAGACTTGGTTGCATATACTGCGTTATATGGCGAGGCTCGGTTGAATAATATTAAGACGGTTGATAATATTAATTCATCGGTTGGTGATGATTGGATTGTTTGGGGTGGTGGTAGATGTCCAGTTGATAATGCCAAGACGGTTGAAGTTAAATTCAGGGATTTAGCTATCGATGTTGATGTAGCTTATTCATATTCATGGAGTCATTGCACCGGCGATGG
>CAIKYI010000294.1 GCA_903831545.1 uncultured Methylobacter sp.
AGCCTGGCTTGCGCGTTGCCGTCGGTGAGCCTGCGATTAACCCGACGCCGCGTAAAATGATGCAGCAAGCCATCGTTGAAGTCTGCGGATGTAAAGATGTTGGCTTCGATTTAACGATAGGTTGCGTCAATGGCGAAACGATTGCAAAAAAAACCTTTAATCCAAGGTTAGGTATCGTTGGCGGTATTTCGATACTCGGCACTTCAGGTATCGTCGAGCCTTTATCATTGGCATCCTGGATTGCTTCGATAGAAGTTTATGTGCGCGTTGCCCTGGGCAATGAGGCAAAGAGTATCGCGTTACTGCCGGGCAAGATTGGTCGCGTTTATGCCCGAGAAATACTGGGTTTACCGGAACAGCGCTTTGTGCAAATTGCCAATTTTCTGGGTGACGCGCTGGATTTTACGCAAAAGGCTTTGGCTGAACAGCAGCAGCAACTAGACGTGTTGTGGTTGCTCGGGCATCCGGGCAAGCTTGCCAAAGTGCTTGATGAAGTTTGGGATACTCACTCCAGCAAGAGTGACATGGCCATGACTGTGGTTGCGCGAATTGCCGCCGAACGTGGCTATAGCCTTAGTGTGGTGCAAATGCTTGAACAAGCTAACACCGTGGAAGCGGCCATAGATATCTTAAAAAATACTTCAGAAAGTCATGCCTTGTGGACAGACATTGAAAAGCGGATCGCCGGACTTGTTCACGCACGAGTTCCTGGGGCTCAACGGGTTGAAGTACGGCTATTTAATTTACAGGGGGATTGTTTGGGGCAAGATTTTTAAAATCACGCCTAAATGAGCAAGACAAAAGACTAAAAGTTTGGTAAACAATATTAATATATAGGATGTGCCGACGACAGGAGGCGCATCAATCATGGGGGAGCGATGCGCTTCACTGCGTTCAGCCTATGGGATATTTTATTTATGTTGCAGGTTACCTTACAACTAAAAAATATAATTTTAGATTGATGCCTGGATTTTCCTTTCATCTTTTAATCAATGAACAATCACGAGAGAAACATGACTCTATCAGGTACGTTCTATGGCATCGGTGTTGGGCCTGGGCCATCAGGATTCATTCCATTGGCCGCGGTTGAAGTTTTGCAGCAGGCCGACCTTATATATGCCCCTCGTGCGCACAGCTCGGACATTTCGGTGGCGTTGCAATGTTTGGAAGGCATTAACATCAATCCGCAACGGGTACGGGAAATTGAATTTACCATGGACACCGATCGTACAGTGCTCAGCGAGCATTATGCGGAACTGGCCAAAACGATTGCCGTAGAATTACTTGCAGGACAAAACGTCGCGTATCTAACCATTGGCGACAGTCTGACCTATTCAACATATGGCTATTTATTGGCCGCTTTGCGCGATTATTACCCTGAACTTGCGCATCGCACTTTTCCCGGTATCAGCAGCTATGCGGCGGCGGCCTCGGCAATGAGCTGGCCTTTGGGCGTCGGCAAGGAACGCACCCTGATTTTGCCCTGTCCTGAAGATGCTACAGCTTTGCAGCATGACATAGAAAGCCACGACATTGTGGTACTGATGAAGATTGGCGCTCGCCTGCCCTGGGTGCTGGCATTGCTTCGTGAAATGGGTATCGCCGAACATTGCGCCTTTGCCCGTCGCATTGGTTTGCAGGACGAACTTTTGGCTGATGGGGTCAACAATTTATGCCCTACCGCAGCGATGGGTTATCTCGCTACTTTATTAATTCGCAAAACACCTCAAGAGAAAAGACACGCATGAAAGTTTATTTTATCGGTGCCGGTCCTGGCGCTGCAGATTTGATTACCTTACGCGGCGCCAATATTCTGGGACGAGTCAATATGGTGCTGTATGCCGGATCGTTGGTACCAACCGCCATGTTGCAGCACTGTAAGGCAGATGCCGAACTCATTGACACTGCCGAACTTGACCTTGAGCAACAGGAAGCCTGCTATCGCCGTGCTTTGGAAGGTGATTATGATGTCGCTCGCCTGCATTCTGGCGACCCGGCCATTTACGGTGCCACCGCCGAGCAAATGCGCAGACTGGAAGCGCTCGGTATTGATTATGATATTGTGCCCGGCGTGTCTTCGTTCAGTGCGGCGGCAGCTTCGATCAAAGCGGAACTGACTAAGCCAGAGATTTCACAAAGCATTATCTTGACCCGTGTTTCCGGACGCGCGTCTGCGGTTCCGGAGCTGGAGTCGATTGCGCGACTTGCAGAACATCAGGCGACCATGTGCATTTTCCTGTCAGGGCCTCATTTGAAAAAAATTGTGGCTGATCTACGTTTGCATTATCCGGACGACACGCCGGTTGCGCTGGTTTATCGTGCAACCTGGCCTGATGAGCGTTCTTATCAGGGCACTTTGGGGACAGTGCTTGAAGAAACCAAAAAATCCGAGTGGAATTTGACTACCATGATGCTGGTGGGTAAAGCCTTGGGAGCTGATGCACAAACTGAGTCGAGTTTATATTCCAAAGACTTTACGCATATTTTTCGGGTCGTGAAAAAAGACAAGATCACAACATGACTGACTGCGGCATCTGGCTGGTTCGACCGGAAAGTCAAGCGCTGGCTTTGGTTTTGCAAGCGGAACTGGGTGGTGAAATATACCGTCCCTGGTTAACGACCAGCTCTAGCCAGAAAGCACAGTTTGCAGCCGCTTATCGCAACCATGCCAAGTGGATTATGCTTGCCGCCAGCGGTATTGCGGTGCGTTTTCTTGAGGATTTGGTGCAAGATAAACATACCGATCCGGCTGTTGTGGTGCTTGATGAGGCTGCACGTTTTGCTATTGCTTTGTTGGCTGGTCACGAAGGCGGTGCCAATCAATTGGCTTACCGGGTTGCCGAGGTAACGGGAGCAATGCCGGTAATTACCACGGCAACCGAAGCCTTGAAGCCTTTGGTAGTTGGCATCGGCTGTCGCAAAAACGTAACTTGTGAACAAATCGCTGCCGCCATAACACAAGCCTTGGGCGAGCGATCGTTAAACGAAGTGCGTGAAATTGTCACCATTGATTTAAAAGCGAAAGAAACGGGGTTGCTTGAATTTTGCGACCAAAACGGGCTCCCACTACGGATATTAGCAAGCGCAACGGTTGCGGCACGACCCTGGGTAACTAAAGCCTCTGATTGGGTGCAGCACAATGTCGGTTTGCCGGGGGTATGCGAGCCTTGCGCGTTAATTGCCAGTTCGCGCGGTAAGTTGATCGTGCCCAAACTTTCGTTAAATGGCGTTGCAGTGGCGGTTGTTGAAGATAATCAGTGGATGGTTGGGTAGGGCGCGCCAGATGACAGCGGTTCTTTTATGATTTTATATATCCATTACCAGCATCGGTATGCCGTAAGTTAAAATAAAATAACAGAAGGCAGAAATAATACTGGCGCTCATTTTGTATGAGAAAAATTGACGAAAAATGTAACTGACTATGGCCAGATACCAACCAACCAAAATTATGGCTATACCAATGGATATTTCTTCACGCAATTCCTGTTTGCTCATCACCATCCAAAAATCCAGTGCCTCGGCGGCAATTGCCAAGGTCATAATAAAATTTTCACAGACAAAAATAGCTGTAAATAACTGATTGAAATATTTCCATTTTTTGCTGATCAACAAAAAAGTGGCGATAGACGAAAAGGCCATGATGGTGCGAAGCGATACTTCTAGCGTGCCATCGGCAGGATCGGCGATCAGGCCTTCCACGATAATCCCTGAAATAAGATAAAACACCACCGTTTTTAACATAAAGGATCGGTTTGGAGTCAAGTCGGCAGGGTTGTTTTTGAACCAGCAAAGTAACAGATATTGGGTTAATAATTTCATAAGCGATCAGGAGTAAGCGGGCACTGTTAAGCGACTATTTATTTGACCTGATTGTCACTGATCAGCTTGCCAAAAAAATCGCTATACTACTAGAATTGCTATGATTCTCCAACTTTTAGCCCTGCTGGCAGGTTTAGCAATAGCGTTTACGCTGATAACCCGCTTTGAACTTGCTCATTAAGTTAATCAGAACAGTTACACACGGATCTTGTTGCATTAATGTTTAAATCCAAATTTTACAAGTGATTTAGCTTGCCAAAACGGCTGTTTTAGTTTCAAATCAAGGTTTAATTACTAAGCGAACCTTGTGCTGTTTGGCTTGTCGAAGCGCCTAAGTATGTATGGGGTTAGCCCGTCCTGGTTCTCCAAAGTTATTTTGGCAGGTTACAACACTCTGCCCTGTCCCAACTGAAAACCGAAAATACTTTATGTCTGAGCCATTAACACAATTAATGGCCGTAAACCTGAACAAAAAAGAGGTTAAGCAGCTATGAACTACCACGATATGACCAATCCCCCCGACCTGACCTTGAGTTCTGGCACGGGACCATTGCAACGGCGTATGCCTGTTTACGAAAACTATCTGCCGCCGTGTAATAACGCTTGTCCGGCAGGAGAAAATATTCAGGGCTGGCTTGATTTGGCCCATGCCAAACAGTTTGAGGAAGCCTGGAATCTGTTGCTGGAAAATAATCCGATGCCCGCCATTCATGGCCGCGTTTGTTACCATCCGTGTGAGTCCTCCTGCAATCG
>CAIKYI010000295.1 GCA_903831545.1 uncultured Methylobacter sp.
AATCAAGGTCACAGTTGTATTCAACTTGAGGAAAAAGACCGCTTATTGCTGCTGACTTCCGGCTTGGCGGTGTTACCGGACAAGCAAACGCCCACCAATAACCTGCCTTTGGTCATCGAACAGAATCGTTTATACCTGCACCGTTACTGGAACTATGAACACCGTCTTGCAACGCAGCTTAAGGCGATGACGCACTACACACAAACGGTTAACGAGCTTGAGCCGATGCTCGACCGTTATTTTTCTGTGCATGATGAAATTGACCATCAGCGCGAAGCCGCAAAGATGGCGGCCCAACAGTCTTTTAGCATTATTACCGGTGGACCTGGAACTGGCAAAACCTTTACCGTCGTTAATATTTTGGCGCTGTTACAGGAGTTGGCAAGCCAACCCTTGCATATTGCCCTGGCTGCGCCTACCGGTAAAGCGGCCATGCGCCTTCAGGAATCGATAGGCGCCAGTAAAGAAAATTTACCGTGTTCGGAAACAATTAAAAGTCATATCCCGGATACGGTGACAACCTTGCATCGTTTACTGGGCGCAAAACCGCCGTCACCGTATTTTCGTCATAATGCCGACAACCCCCTGGTTTATGATTTGGTCGTGGTCGATGAAGCGTCCATGATTGATCTTGCGTTGATGAGCAAGCTGGTTGACGCTTTAAAACCCGGAGCAAGATTAATTTTACTGGGCGATAAAGATCAGCTTGCCTCGGTAGAATCCGGGGCGGTGTTAGCCGATTTAGCCAGTGCACGGAGTTTACAAAATAGTGTCTACACCTTAAAAAAATCGCATCGTTTTGGTGGGGCTATTAAAGAACTGGCGGAGGCGGTTAATGCACAGGACGATCAGCTTGCCTTGGATATTTTATCTCAATCTAACGACGCCAGCGTGCAATGTCTTACCGGTGATTTAATCGATTATGTTGCCGCGCAGCAGATGGAATATTTACAGCTGATCAAGGCGGGTGCAGCTTTTGAAAAAATTTATCTGGCATTTTGCCGGTTTCAGGTGCTGTGTTCCAATCGGCAGGGAAAAAACAGTGTAGCTGATATTAACGAGCGCGTTCAACAGCAACTGGCTGAACAACAACTGATTAAGTTGACCGGCTTATGGTATCCGGGTCGTCCGGTGATGATCACGCAAAATAATCCTGCGTTACATCTTTATAATGGCGATATTGGAATTTGTATGAAGGACGATTTGGGCTCGGGTCAATTGATGGTATTTTTTCTGCGTGCCGACGGCAGTGTTAAAAAATACCTGCCAGCCCGAGTGCCACAGTGCGAAACAGTATTCGCGATGACCATTCATAAAAGCCAGGGTTCCGAGTTTGATGAGGTGTTAATTGCTTTGCCCGAACAGATTAATCCGGTGTTAACCAAGGAATTATTGTATACGGCAATTACCAGGGCCAAAAAATCGATTAAACTGGTTGCCATTGAGGCGGTATTTTCAGCAACCGTTAGACAAAAAGTAGAACGAATGACGGGGTTGATTGATAAATTTAAAACAGGCGAGGAATAAGGGGAGCGATTAAGCCACTCCCCTCACTCATATTAAACCTTTATTTTTTCTTCAAGTTCCGATTGGGTCAAATGCCGGACATCTTCACCTTTGACCATATAAATCAAATGTTCGCAGATGTTACAGGCATGATCGCCAATTCTTTCCAGTGAACGGGCTATCCAAAGCACATCCAGCATGCGGGTAATATTTCTTGGGTCTTCCATCATTTTGGTGATCAATTGGCGGATGATGCTACCGTATTCACGATCAACATTTTCATCCAGGCCGGTAATCAAGGTGATGTCTTCAATATTCATTCTGGCAAAAATGTCCAAAGCGCTGTGCATCATGCTCTGAACCAGTTCAGCCATGTGTTCCAGCTCATAATATTGGTCACGCTTGGCGCTATTTTCAACACCCGTCAACTGTATTGCCATTTCGGCGATACGTTCGGCCAAGTCT
>CAIKYI010000296.1 GCA_903831545.1 uncultured Methylobacter sp.
GCTGCTTTGCGTGCCGCATCATTGGCCTGAATCTGCCAACGTTGTTCGCCGTTTTCGATGACGCCTTTCGGGCGGGTATTATTAGTCTGGGTAATCGTATTTCTGACTTCTTCCAGACCGATACCATATTTGTTTAAAGCGTTGGGATTTAGCTCGACACGTACCGCCGGTAAAGCCGCGCCGCCAATCTGGACTTGGCCGATACCGGGGATCTGCGCAATTTTCTGCGCCAGAATGGTCGAGGCCACATCGTACATCTGTCCCCGACTTTGGCTTTCCGAGGTTAATGCCAGTATTAAAATAGGCGAATCGCCCGGATTATCCCGTCGGTAACTGGGACGATTGGGCATGCTGGTCGGCAACAAGCCGGCAGCGGCATTAATTGCGGCCTGCACGTCACGGCAAGCGCCATTGATATCGCGTTTTAGATCAAACTGCAATGTAATCTGCGAAGAGCCCAGCGAACTGCTGGAGGTCATTTCAGTAATGCCGGCAATCCGTCCCAAGGCCCGCTCCAGCGGGGTGGCAACGGTAGCCGCCATGGTTTCTGCGCTGGCGCCGGGTAACTGGGCCTGAACACTGACCGTCGGAAAGTCTACCTGCGGCAATGATGACACCGGAAGGTTTAAAAATGCCAGTACGCCTACCAGAGCGATAGCCAGCGTCATTAAACTGGTGGCGACTGGCCGGTAAATAAACAGCGCCGACAGATTCATTACAAATCCACGTCGTTTTCAGCCGTTTCAGAGGGGTTAAGTTTTAACCAGGCAACACTGCGTCGGGCAAGACTGTCCATCCATAAATAAATGACCGGCGTGGTGTACAAGGTCAATAACTGACTGACCAGCAAGCCGCCGACCATGGTAATGCCCAAAGGATGACGCAGTTCCGAACCGACGCCACTGCCCAGCATTAGCGGTAAGGCACCCAGCAAAGCCGACAAGGTGGTCATAATAATTGGTCGAAAACGTAGCAAACAGGCCTGGTAAATCGCCTCTTCCGGTGCCAAGCCCTGTTTTCGCTCGGCTTCCAGCGCGAAGTCTATCATCATGATCGCGTTCTTTTTAACAATACCGATCAATAAAATAATGCCGATAATGCCGATAATTCCAAGATCGCCACCGGCAATCATTAACGCCAATAACGCCCCGACGCCGGCTGAAGGTAACGTCGATAAAATGGTAATGGGATGAATATAACTTTCGTACAAAACCCCAAGCACAATATAAACAGTGATGATGGCGGCCAGAATCAGCCAGAGCGTGTTGTCCAGAGACGCTTTAAAGGCCAGAGCCGCGCCCTGATAACTGGTGCGAATGCTTAGCGGCAGATTAATTTCCTGTTTAACGCGGTCGATGGTTTTGACTGCATCGCCCAAAGCTACGCCAGGCGCCAGATTAAACGATAAAGTCGCCACCGGAAACTGATCCAGATGATTGATGGACAAAGGGGTGGGCCGTTCCGATATTTGGGCTATCGCTGACAAAGGCACCTGAGTGCCGTTACTCGAAGGAATACGCAAATCATTCAGTGTTTCCGGAGTGCTCTGCGAGGCAGGATCAATTTCAAGCACCACCCGATACTGATTGGACTGGGTAAAAATAGTCGACACCAGCCGTTGCCCGTAAGCACTGTATAGCGTGTTATCGACTGCGGCAGTAGTAATGCCAAGGCGGCTGGCGGTGCTACGATCGATATTGACATAAACTTGCCGACCCTGATCCTGAACGTCGCTGGCCACATCGCTAAACTCGGGTAAACCGGACAACTGTTCGACGATTCGCTGCGTCCAAAGGTTAAGCTCAGCGGCATCAGGCGTTTCCAGGGTAAACTGGTATTGAGTGCGACTGACCCTGTTTTCCATGGTCAAATCCTGAACCGGCTGCAAATACAGGGTTACGCCGGGCAATTCAGCGAGCTTGGGTTTCAATCTGGCAATGACCTGAGTTGCGCTGACCGATCGTTCGGCATGAGGTTTCAGATTAATCAGAAAGCGACCGCTGTTGGGCGTCGTGTTTACGCCATCTACACCGATAAACGACGACAGACTTTCGACAGCCGGATCTTCAAGAATCAGCTTGCCCAGTTTTTGCTGATAGTCGCCCATTGCCGAAAACGACACATTCTGCGGTGCTTCGGAAATCCCCTGAATGGTACCGGTATCCTGTATCGGAAAAAATCCCTTGGGAATAAAAATATAAAGCGCCACGGTCAGCGCTATGGTGGCGAAAAAAACCAACATGGTCAGGACTTGTCGCTGCAACACCCATTGAAGGCTGCGGCCGTAACCGGCTATCAATTTGTCAAACCAGGCATCGGAGTTACTGGTTTCATCGTGGTTATGGATGGCGCCCTGCCGCAAGAGCTTGGCGCACATCATGGGAGTCAAGGTTAAGGAAACGACAGCGGAAATAAGAATGGCCACCGCCAAGGTGATGGCAAATTCCCGAAACAAGCGTCCGACCACGTCGCTCATGAATAACAACGGAATCAGCACCGCAACCAGCGAAAAGGTCAGCGAGATGATAGTAAAACCGATTTGTTCCGAACCTTTAAGCGCGGCTTTTAACGGCGGCTCGCCTCGTTCGATATAGCGGGAAATGTTCTCGATAACCACAATCGCGTCGTCGACCACAAAGCCTGTTGCGATGGTTAGCGCCATTAGCGTTAAATTGTTGATGCTAAAACCGGCCAGATACATCACCGCAAAAGTGCCAACTAAAGACAGCGGCACCGCAACCCCCGGTATGATGGTAGCCGGTACATTGCGCAGGAACAGAAAAATCACCATCACCACCAGCGCTACCGCCAGCAGCAATTCAAACTGTACATCATGTATCGAGGCGCGGATGGTCACGGTACGGTCGGTCAGCGGCAACACTTCAACACTAAGCGGCAAAGATGCCTGTAATTTCGGCAGCAAGGCTTTGATGCTATCAACGACTTCCAGTACATTCGCGCCAGGCTGACGCTGGATATTGACGATTACCGCCGACTTATCATTGGCCCAGGCCGCAAGCCGCACGTTTTCTGCGCCATCCAGCACTTGAGCGACATCCGACAGTCGCACTGGGCCACCATTGCGGTAGGCGACCAGCACATTGCGGTATTCTGCGGCTGAACGCAGTTGGTCGTTACTGTCAATAATCGCCGAGCGCATTGGGCCGCTGAACATACCCTTGGGTTGATTGACATTGGCGGCCGCGATTACGCTGCGTACGTCTTCCAGACTCAGGCCGTAAGCGGCAAGTGCCTTGTGATTAACCTGAATCCTTACCGCTGGCCGCTGGCCGCCACTGATACTGACCAGACCCACGCCGGGCACCTGGGCTATTTTCTGTGCCAGGCGGGTATCGACCAGATCTTCGACCTTAAACAAGGGCAAGCCTTGAGCGCTGATCGCCAGCGTCATGATCGGCGTATCAGCCGGATTGACCTTGCTGTAAATCGGGGCTTGCGGCAAATCGTTGGGCAAAAAGTTGTTTGCTGCGTTAATCGCCGCTTGCACGGTTTGTTCGGCAATATCCAAATCCAGCGTTAAATTAAATTGCAGGGTAATGACCGACGCGCCGCCCGAGCTGACCGAGGACATCTGGGTCAGACCGGGCATTTGTCCAAACTGACGTTCCAGCGGTGCCGTAATAACCGAGGTTACGACTTCCGGACTGGCGCCAGGATACAAGGTCACTACTTGTAAGGTAGGATAATCGACCTGCGGCAGTGCCGACACCGGCAGCAGCCGGTAGGCTAAAATACCCAGCAACAGCAATGCCACCATCAGCAGCGAGGTCGCCACCGGTCGAAGAATAAACAGTCGGGACGGGTTAAAAACCGCCTTTGTAGCCGGGGAGCTTGACATAATCAGCGCCGATCCCGCTTGCGACCCTTGGCTTCAGTTTTGGTTTGCAGCTCGGGAACTGCGTCCACGGACTTGCCGTCTTGTTGGGCAATATCAACCTGACTGCCTTCATGAAGCCGGTCGGTACCTTCAACCACCACCACTTCATCGGCCGCCAGATTAGTCTGTACTACCACCTGATTGGCATCGGTCGGCCCCAGTGTGATACGGCGCAACTCTATGGTTTTATCCTGTTTGACCACGTAAACAAAAGTGCCCTGGACATCATGTTGAATGGCGGCACTGGACACCAGAGTCACATCGTGCAACGTGTTTTGGTGCATTTTGACATTGACAAACTGATTGGCGAACAGCGTGTGCTCGACATTTTCAAATTGCGCTTTCAGCTTGAGCGTTCCGGTGCTGGCGTCTATCTGGTTGTCCAGCGCCAGCAATTTACCCTCGGCCAGCTTTATTTTTCCGGCGCGATCATAGGCCGACACGCTAACCGGTTCGTTGCTACGCCAGCGTTTTATCACCGCTTGCACCTGGTCTTCGGGCAGGGAAAACACCACGCTGATCGGCTGAAGCTGGGTGATGACCATCAGGCCATTGGCATCACTGGCGTGGACGATGTTACCCTGATCAATCTGGCGCAAACCAACCCGTCCTGCAATCGGCGCGGTCAATCTCGCATAATCCAGTTGCAGCTTGGCGGTATTGACCTGGGCTTTATCCATTTCCACAACCCCTTGATATTGTTTGACCTGGGATTCCTGGGTCAAAGTTTGTTGCGCCGAAATCGAATCTTGCTCCAGCAAGGTCTGGTAACGGGCGCGATCGATTTGCGCATTTTTTAGCAAGGCCTCATCGCGCAGCAACTGGCCTTCCGCTTGCTGTAACTGGATTTTAAAGGGTCGCGGATCGATTTCCGCCAGCAGATCACCGGCTTTGACCATCTGGCCTTCGTTGAAAGTCACGGATATCAGTTCGCCGTCAACCCTGGGCTTAACGGTCACGGTACGCAAGGCAGTTACGGTTCCCAAACCGTCCAGGTACACGGCAAAATCACCTTTACGGGTCGTTTCTGTGGCAACCACCACCGGTGCGTCAGTGTCGTCGTGTTTTTTACGCTTGCCTTCGCCAGCACTGAATCTGGTTGTCGAATTTATCGATGAAGGTTGTTGCTGATAATAAAAACCTGCGGCACAAACTGCCACCAATAACAGCAAGCCGAATACGATAAAAATCCGACGTCGATTTGCGGGAGGAAGAGATTCGGGACGATGATCTTGGCTCATACGAATTACTTACTTAAGAGTTTGAGAGCGAATGCTCTGAATTCCGGCCAGCGAAAATTGCACGACATGTTCGGCAAACGCCTTAATATCGCTTAAATCGCTGGCAGGATTAAAATTAGGTCGGACGCTTTTTATATGCTTTATGCGCAGCAGTTGAAAACATTGCCCCATGATGCTGGCATGGCAATATTGAATCTGCTGTTCGCTGGCAGTCGGTCCCAGACATTCTTTTAGTAAAGCCATCATTAGCAGGCGCTGTGGATTTATTTCCTTTTCAAGAATATCCGCCAGCAACCGGGTGGGTTGCGCCATTTCTTTGTTAATTATCATAATTGAATGGGAGTTATCGTCTGCCAGACGATTGATAATCGCTTTAATCCGTCCAGCCAGTTTTTGTTCTGCCGTCGCATCAGCCGACAAACCGGCATCGGCAGGATACAACAGTAGTTCGCGGTTAAACGCAAAGCGCCAGGCTTCAAGATAAAGTGTTTCCTTGTCCCGAAAATGATAATTAACCGAAGCAATGTTGGCTTTTGCCTGAGCGCAGATTTCGGCGATGGTCGCTTCCTGAAAGCCTTTTTCGGCAAAGATTTTACTGGCTGCATTTAACAGGCGATCACGGGTTTTTTCTGATTTGGTTTTAATTTCGTTCATGCAATCAAGTCTAAACCAGAATTATGGAATATACCAGACATTTAAAATGTGCAATTCAAATGTACGTTTTATTTTATAAGTGCCATATTTGTATATTAAGTAATTGTTTTTAAATGGGTAATTAATTTTATGGCAGGGGTTTTGACTTATTTTTTTTTTAAGCTAGAGTTTGTGGCATATATGACATTTTAAAAATACGAACTAAATATGAACAATGTTTATTTGGCACAAGAAAAAATTTGGCAACAGGTTTTCGAAAATGAAGCGTTGTTAGGGTTATCAGACACACTGCTTTGTGGTGGAACTGCGTTGGCAAGATTCCATCTGCATCATAGAATTTCTTATGATCTTGATTTTTTTACTCCAATTCGCTTTGACCCTGAAGCCTTGCTAATAAAATTGGGCGCAATCGGGATACAAATCAAAGAAGCAGTGCTTGAAGACAGGCCGGATTATTGCCGGCAATTAACTGGCTTAGTCAATAACAACAATGAACCAGTCAAAATTGAATTTATCGAAGACATATATCAAGGTATGTTTGACACAATGAACGTAGCTGTGGCCAGAACAGAAGTGATAGACGGACTTTATCATAGAAAGCTACGCACCATGTCTGGCGTGTTTACAACAGCGGGCGCTATCAAAGGTAGTCGACAAACTGCCCGAGATGCTTTTGATCTTTATGTCCTGAGCGAGTCGGTAGAACCCTTAAGCCAATTTGTTAACAGAATTAACAGTCATGGTGCCAATGTTCCAATAGAAGGATTTTGCCGTGGCATTTTAAGTATGCCGTGGCTTGATTTAATGACTGACTTTGAGGAACTTGAAACACTTGAGCCATGGACAGACTGTCACATGCCAGAGGTCAAACGGGCTCTTGAAAAACAGGCGTTATACATACAGCATCAAGTACTGGAGATTTGACGTGGAGCCGCTAATGGTAAAATTATGGCAAGAAGCCCGCGTGATTGCTTTTTGGGACAGACCCAAAC
>CAIKYI010000297.1 GCA_903831545.1 uncultured Methylobacter sp.
TCGTTCTGATTATTCCATTTGCAGAAATATATTTACTGATACAAGTAGGGAGCGTTATTGGCCCTTTTCCGACTATTTTATTGGTGGTGTTTACCGCATTTTTGGGCGCCTGGTTATTGAGGAAGCAAGGCTTTTCAACCTTTCAAAGGTTTCAGGAGAGTTTGGCTCAAGGTGTCATTCCTGCTTATGAAATGATTGAGGGGCCTATTATTTTGGTGGGCGGCGCGTTATTGTTAACACCGGGTTTTATCACCGATATTATTGGTTTTGCCTGTTTAATACCGCAATTACGCAGAAAAATTGCCCAGTTTGTAATTGAAAATTACCTGGTTAAGGCCGAAGCGTATGGTCAGCAAGCAAATAGGGCTGAAAATAACGTATTGGAAGGTGAGTTTCGTAAAGAAGAATAAAAGTAAAGGCACGATGCTAAACTCAAAGTTAGCCTCGTGCCTATTTGACTTAGGCTTCTGGAGAAGAGTTTTCCTGGGTTTCGCAGGTGTTTTTGTTAAGACCGGAATAAGCTGGACACCAGCCTGAATAACCTGTCGCAACAACAATCAGGCCGACCAATAATAACAGCACCTCGCCATTAGGCACGAAAAGTGAAATAACCAAAAGCGCCACACCCGCATATAAACGGTATTTTTTTTCAGTCTCGCCAATATTATGTTCAAATTTCAGCATACGTTTAAAATCAAAAATCATCTCTATATCCTCTGTGTTTAGTTGTTATTCTTTAGCAAGGCTACGCATTATTCTGGCTAAATTAAATCTCATGCAATATACACAGCTCCAAAAAATGTGCAAGTGAAAAAAATCTACAGTAGGTGCTTTAAGTAATGGATGTAACTTCAATAATTGACCCTTTAAATGATGCCCAGCGCGCAGCAGTTACCGCGCCGTCTCAGGCTATGCTGGTTTTGGCCGGTGCCGGTAGCGGAAAAACCCGTGTTTTAGTGCATCGCATTGCCTGGCAGATACAGGTTTTGGGTGTCTCGGCGCACAGCATTCTGGCGGTAACCTTTACCAATAAGGCGGCGCGGGAAATGCGCGGCAGAATTGAGGATTTGCTCAATATGTCTGCGCAATCCATGTGGATAGGCACTTTTCACGGTGTGGCGCATCGACTGTTAAGACGGCATGCCGTGCAGGCAAAACTACCCGAAACCTTTCAGGTCATGGATTCCGGCGATCAGTTACGGGTTATCAAGCGGCTGTTAAGCGCGCTGAATCTTGATGCTGACAAGTGGCCGCCGCGTCAGGTGCAATGGTATATCAATGCACAAAAAGACGAAGGCATCAGAGCCAGGCACATGATGGAGAGTTCCGATCCTTATCAGCGACAAATGCTGATTATTTATAAAGCCTATGAAGAGCTTTGTGACCGTTCCGGACTGGTTGATTTTGCCGAGTTGCTGCTAAGAGCGCATGAATTATTACGGGACAACGAAGACGTATTGGCGTTTTATCAGCAACGTTTCAGGCAGGTTCATGTCGATGAGTTTCAGGATACCAACACCATACAATACGCCTGGTTGCGTTTACTGACCGAGGGCA
>CAIKYI010000298.1 GCA_903831545.1 uncultured Methylobacter sp.
AGAACGACATCAATGGGGAAATAGAGAAAGTCAATGTAGTCGACAGCGCTAGCACCAGCCATGGATAGTTCCAGCTTACGTCAGTATATTTGGGCAAATTGTGTTCGAAATAAACATACCCTACCGCAATCAGTGTTAAGTAAAGAAGAGCGGCCAGGAAAATGTTGGTTAGTACGCAGAAACGGAGCAAACCAGCCAGACGCGATATGATTCTTTGTTCACCCTCATACCCGAACCCTGTTAGCTCAAGGGATGACACCTCTTTGGCGGCGTATTGGGTTATAACGCTGTTCATCCCCAATTCAAAGAATATCTGGATCGCAAGTAGACTTCCAAATGTATAATAAAATCCTTGCTCAACCTGGGTTAGATTTCTTGCGAGCAAGAACAGCGTCACTAAACTTCCAATAGTTTGTATCAATCGACCTAGTATTGAATAAAATACAGCGGAATCAATTGCAAGTTTATTCGCAGTTAACATTACCCTGGATTTAAAAATTTTCAAAATATTCCAATTATAATTGCTGCGAATTGCGCGCCGCCTGAGCAATTTTCTTAATCTTATGCGCTTGGAATCTCATATACACAGACAAAGGCTTGGAGCAATGGAATTTGCGTGACAGTTGAATTGCTGTGCCCAACGAGTATTTATTTTTCAGTCTACAGATCATCGCAGTCATGAATGATTGCCAATCTTTTCCGAATGTGGCCCCGTGTTTTTCCAACAACTCCTCGTAGCCTTTGAAGTAATCATTTGAAACTCTAGGACGGTTACTATCAATGCTTACAACATAGTCAAATTTCTCGATTTTCAGTCCGTTTCCGATTTTGAGTAGTCTGATAATGAAATCCCAATCCTCCAAATTGGTTAGTGACAGATCAAAGCCTCCAACATCCAGGAATGTTTCTTTCGAAAGCATAAATCCAATGTCTATATCGTTGGCATAATTTATCCGTTCTAAAGAAATATTGCCAAATATCTGTTTTGGTCCGATTTCTATCTTCGACAAATCATTTTTTTCATAAAATCGTCCAGTCGATACAAATTTGTGACTTGAACCGTTCAATTCACTTAGCATCCTTCTGTAACGGCCAGGCAAAATAAAATCATCGTCATCCAGAAACGTTATATACCTTCCTTTGGCGACTTGCACTCCTAAATTTCGTGATGAAGCAGCGCCTTTTTTCCCGGTATTTTTTATATACACAATATCAATTGTTGAGTTTCTATTTGCCAAAAGCATTTTTTCCGTCACGTCACTCGATTCCCTCTCATCATCAACGATAATAACTTCCAGGTTCGCTATATTTTGACAGTACAGCGAGCTAATGGCTCTTTGCAACAATTCGGGCCGCCGGTATGTTGGCACTATGACGGACAAAATATTACTATTTATTGGCTTGTCTTTCATATTCGACTACATTCAAATTGAAAGTGATTTCAATAAGTGTGCTATTGCGATTGATGTATGGAATTCGACTTTTGTTTAACGGGTAGCTACCACAGCGGAATTTTGAGAAACTATACGGCTTGGGTTTCTTCTAGAAAATTTAGTATTTCTTTTTGGATTCCATCTAAAGAAGTCAACCTGGATTGATACCCAAACCGTTCAGCCCGCCTATTCAACGAGTAATAGTTTGGTTTGCGACCCGTTGCAGCAATTCCTACCGCGGTTGGCACCACTTCATAATTCAAGTTAAATCTCGACTGCAGAACCGACAACAGGGTTATTTTTTCAATTGGGGCCATGGTGTAGCAGTCAACTGTTGCGTTTGTAGCTGGTGAGTCAAGTATGGCGCCAACTAATCTACTAAAGTCGGATGGATTTATATAGTCGCGAACCATAGGAGCAGCCGAGGTCATAAGCACAGTCT
>CAIKYI010000299.1 GCA_903831545.1 uncultured Methylobacter sp.
CTCTCCGTGCCAGATGTTGACCCCGTTTTCCAAGCCGAACATTGGCCCGAGCATTGGCAAGAGTTAAAAGAAAAAGGTTCTCTGCGTTTTGAGTCTACTCACCGGACGCGGGAAGGAAAAATTTATCCTATTGAAGTCCAGGCCAATTATATTGAATATGAAGGCAAAGAGTACAACTGTGCTTTTACCCGGGATATTACCGAGCGTAAAAATGCTGAAATCTTATTAAAAGAAAAAGAAGAACGCCTTGCATTAGCCACTTTCCATAATGGTGTCGGAATCTGGGACTGGAATCTGGAAACTCAGGAGATGGTTTGGGACGAGTCGATGTTTGCGCTTTACAACATTAGTCGTGACAACTTCTCTGGAGCGGTAGATGCCTGGGAGAAATCTTTACACCCGGATGATCGAGAGCGATCGGATCGGGAAATACAAGATGCCCTGTCGGGAGGTAATCCTTTCGATACGGAGTTTCGAGTGGTGTGGCCGAATGGTGAGGTACGGCATATCAAGGCAGTTGCGAAAGTATTCTGGGACGAGAACGGTAAGCCATTGCGTATGCTGGGCACAAATCTGGACATTACCGAACGTAAACACCTTGAGGATGAACTCAAGCGTCAGGTGAGAACTGATTTTCTTACGGGGCTTAGTAGTCGCAGTTATTTTATAGAGCAAGGCGAACTGGAATTGAGCCGTTCAATTCGTTATGAAAATCCGCTTTCCATATTCATGATGGATGTTGATTTCTTCAAGAAAATCAATGACAGTCATGGCCACAAGGTGGGTGATACCGTGCTGAAGAAACTGGCTGAAGTCTGCGGAAATACGCTACGCGATGTTGATATTGTTGGGCGTTTGGGCGGTGAAGAATTTGCCATCCTGCTCCCTGAAACGAATATAAATGATGCGACAGAGGTTGCCGAACGTTTAAGAGATGCCATTGCAAACGCTAAGGTGCCTTTGTCGACTGGGAATCAGCCGCTGCACTTTACTGTTTCGATTGGTTTGGCTTCACTCGCGTCCAAGGATGACAACCTGGATGTATTACTTAATCTGGCAGACAAGGCACTGTATCAGGCCAAGAACTTAGGACGAAATAAGGTCTGTGTTGCGCAATAATTCTGGAGCTACTCATTGAAGATTGCTTTTCTGCTACCTGTGAACAGCAGGTTTAGGGGGCGAACCACTAAACCTCAAGGTCGTAAAGTGGCCGACTACTGACGGTCAGTTTAAATTAAAAACCAAAACACGCCGAGAGTGGCTCGACTTATCCTTGTTATTAAGGCCGCCTGGAAATACTCATGCCTTCATGGTAAAAATTTTAGCCTAACCAATCTTCCGGTTCTTCAATAACCGGATTAACCAGCGTTCCAATGCCTTCAATTTCAACACGGGCAGTTTGTCCCGGCAACATATAACCTCGCGGCGTCATGCCTACACCGACTCCACTGGGCGTTCCGGTACTGATCACATCGCCGGGTTCCAGGGTCATCGCTTGCGATAAATAGGCAATCATTTCATAGCAGTTAAAAATCATCTGTCGGGTATTGGAATTTTGCCGGAGTTCATCGTCAATCCAGGTTTTAATGTCCAGATTATGCGGATCGCTGATTTCATCGCTGGTGACCAGCCACGGCCCCAGCGGGCCATGAGTATCAAAGGATTTGCCTACGGTAAAAGTAGGTGAACGAAACTGCCAGTCGCGCACCGAAACATCATTGGCCACGGTAAAACCGGCAATAACCCGATGAGCCTTATCGACCGGCACGTGGCGACAACGCGTGCCAATCACAAACGCCAGTTCGCCTTCATAATCCAGTTTGTCGGAGACTTTAGGGCGATGTATGGCAGCGCCATGACCGATTACGCAAGTGCTTTGTTTGGTAAAAAAGCTGGGGAATTCGGGTTTGTCGCGTCCGGTTTCTTTGATATGGTCGGCATAATTCAGGCTGATGCCCAAGTACTTGCCTGGTCTGGGTATCGGGGCTTGCAGTTTGACCTGAGCCAGCGCGATTCGGTCATTGCCGCTAGTAATCTGTTGCTGCATGGTTTCCAGCGCCTGGCCGCCGGCAGTCAAAAATTCAAGCATGGTCGCAGGTATTTTAGTATTATTTTTACTGTCAACGACAAAGCCGTCAACGACAGCACCTACACGAGTTTCGTGGTTATGGCTAAAGGTGACCAGTTTCATAAATTAAGCTAATTCGGATGGTTTTAAATGCAGCTATTATAGTCAGCAAATGTAAACACAAGAGCCATAACCAAAAAAAAGATATAATGGCCGATTTTTAACTATAGAGGATCAGAAAATGAACGAAAACTGGATTGC
>CAIKYI010000300.1 GCA_903831545.1 uncultured Methylobacter sp.
AAATGACACATAAAATAAACAAAAAAATCATCAGCTATAAAGTCCTGACCAAGGATGATGTCGAACCGGTTAAGCAAGAGTTGGTCGTACCATCGCTGGAAAGCATGAACGAAAATCTTCCGCGCCCGGAAGTTTTGCTAGGTTCCACCTATAAAATTAAAACCCCGCAGTCCGAGCATGCGTTGTACATTACCATTAACGACATGATTCTTAATGAGGGTACGGTTCACCAGGAACGTAGGCCCTACGAAATCTTTATCAACTCCAAAAACATGGAGCATTTTCAGTGGGTATTGGCCTTGACCCGGTTGATCTCGGCAGTTTTTCGCAAAGGTGGCGATGCCTGTTTTCTTGTTGAAGAAATGAAAGCGGTATTCGACCCACACGGCGGCTATTTCAAAAAAGGCGGCGTGTTTATGCCATCGCTGGTTGCAGAAATCGGTTACGCAATCGAATCGCATTTAAAACACATCGGCATGATCAAGCCTGAAGCGATGACCGATCATCAAAAAAAGTTTCTTGATGAGAAACGCCGAGAATTTGAAGCGCAACATGGTGCGTCCGAAGGGCAATCCTTTCCCGAAAAAGCCGTACTTTGCAATAAATGCAGTACCAAAGCCATGGTGTTGATGGATGGTTGTATGACTTGTTTGAATTGTGGGGAGAGTAAATGTTCTTAATGGTAGCCAACATGTAAAGTTATGAAGGATGTGTGGGGTTGACCATAAGCTGCAATTCTACACATTATAAGTTGCAACTTTCTACACCATAAGTTGCAACTTAAATTGTAACCTTGTATTCAACTCGGCAAACAATCAATTAATGGCGTCATTGTTAATAACAAATAATAATTTCTTAAATAAAGTGCCATTAATTTTTATATTGATACCCACAGCTTATTACGTTCCATGATTGGCAATCATCCTGATATTATTTAAAATTGTAATTGAACCAGATGTTCCAGGTTCGTCTGAGCTATTTCTTGGAACGTGGAACTTATACGCTCATCTTCACTAACCACCTTCCAGAAAAAAGTTGCGGCATCATAGGCTATCCGCCAAGCAATCGCTTGCTGAGGAAGCGGTAACACAGCAGCAAACTTCCGCAATGGGACTTCCCCGCCAGACAAAGGCGCATAGAGCATGGGTAACATATCATAGGCGGGTGACAGGCACACGCTAACAGTTTGTCCTTCACTCTTAATTAATTGAAAAGAGAGATTGCCAAGGTGCATATCGTTATTGCCTATCAAGCGACCGAACCACCATAAAATCAGAACATCTTGCACAAGCGCTTTTGACATTATAGATAGACTAACCAGCTTCTCAATTACGGTAGGCCAATCACCATTACCAGATCCGATAAAGGCTGCATCTAAAACAGCTAGCGAAATAAGTGGTAGACGGCCAAACACACCACAACGATCGAATCGCTCAACCTCAAGAAATGTTCGACCATCGGCCATAAGAATGCGACTTTTTGCAGCCAACAATGATGTGTGCGTCCGAAGGGTTTCAAGGGCCAGGTGTTCACAAACAAGAAGATCTGACCACCGACGAACAGGTGTGGAGTCATCAGCGCCAGAAAACTTAACAATTACATGGGGCGTGTTGCTACCATCCAGTACTCGCGTCGCAGTAAACTTTGGAAATTCACCGCCTGCGCTGGAGACACCACCTATGAGAGCTGTCACTTCACCAGCCAATACGAGATATTTCTCTGCCTCCTGTCCTTTTGGAATAGCCGGAGTTGGTGATGCTACAGACTGAAGCCATAGGTTGTAAGCATCATCACCTATAATGAGATTGCCAAGCGTGTCAGCCCCTCGGCGACTTAGCACATTAATAATATGATCATCAGACCACCGCTCAGGGTCTGTTGGCACTTCAAGATCTACTGCGACCTGTCGTGCAAAAATACGACCAAGATAACCTTGAGGGCGCATATCGTAAAGGGGATAAGGTAATCCATCCCATACTCCATTTAAGTGCTCAGAATCAGTTGGCCATCCAAAATGATGCAGGGGAAATATAGATCCTTCTGGGGCAATCAAGTCTAGCATTCCACAGCTAACACCTTGCCCATACTCATTAATAAGATAGACAGGGATGGGAGCACTTTTACCTCGTACTAATCGACGCAGTGCAAAACGCGCTTGCTTGGTTGATCCCAGTCGTACAATCTGTCCGCCTCGCTCATGGAGTATTCGGTGCATGGTTGCTACACTAACCCCTAGTTTATCGCTTAAATATATAGCCGAGACAAGCCCACTTCGCAGCATGACTGAGTCAAGTCTCTCACGGGCAGCTTCATTTTTAGGTCGCATAAACAAGTTACATGAATAGTTATGATAAGATTATTAAATTACTTTTTATATTAAAGTCAAATAGATATGTGTTGTTAGTGTAGTTGTTATGATAAGAATATTCAAGTGCAACTAATGCCAGCATATTTTAAATTTAGTCGAGTTATTAAACCCGTATAATGAAAAAGAGTTTCTGGGTGATAAACTCAGCATTGTTGACGTTAAAGCCCGGGACATTCATGAAAGGTTATATCAAATAGAAATTCAACTGACCAGCTATGGGCATTTGCCCGCCAGGATTATCTATAATTGGACAGATATTTATAGTCAGCAACTTAAAAGCGGTGAAGATTATGATCTGTTAAAGCCCACCTACGCGATCTGGCTACTGGCTGAAAATTTGATTACCAAAGACGAGCACTATGTGCATCATTACAAAATACGTGATGAACAAGGCAAGGCGGTATTTGGCTGTTAGAGCTTAAAAAATTTGCCGCGACGCAAATTGAAAGCGAGGAACAGCGTTGGTTAAAGTTTTTTACCGAAGGTGAACAACTTAATGATGATGCCTTACCCGAGTGGATGAAATAGACCAGTTAAAGGCTTCTTTATTAGCAAAACTAAAAAAATAGCCGACCTACTTTTTACTTTTTGGCTGCCCGACTTGTAAGCCAAAGTAAACGTTGGGTTGGAAAAAGCACCAACCCAACCTACGAAACTTCATCGAGGCTTACTTAACCAAAAAAAGTTTTTAATACGATTGATAATACACCAGCAATTAAGATGCCCATCATCCATTTAAGTACAGCAAGGTCTGTATAAATTGGAGCAAGTTTATTATCGAATTTGCTGTCTATATATTCTTTATTTAGTAACAAGTGTTTCTTGTGCATCAGCAATTACGCGTATAACAGCCTCAGCTTGTTCTTGTGGGATGCCGGCAGTTTTAAGTTTATCGACGAGCTCAAGAGTATCAAAGGTTATGGTTGTCATGATAGCGAGTTTCCAGTTAATAAGTATTAATAAAACTATCTTAATGACAGCTCACTGTCAATGCCTAATGGTAAGTAGTTTAGGTATAACGAAGTGGAGTCAAGGTTGGGAGTCTGTACCCTCGATTACATTGCATTTCATCGAGGCTACTTGCTGTTATCAGGGCAACCGCAAGGGATTGCCCCTACAACATCGTTTCCACATAAAAAAGCATAAAATCAATCCAACCTTACCCCAATACTGCTACCTTAAACAGTATTAATTATTTTATAACAATAAGATAGGGATGTAGGATGGGTAGAGGCGATAGACGAAACCCATCACGAAAAGCTAAATCCAAATCCATTTTTAAATTATTTCCGCCTGCCCAATGATAAGGCGTTGTCATCTATAGGATGCTGCCGAGGTAAGGAGGCGCATCTTTTGCGAATGATGCGCTTTACTTTGTTCAGCACATCCTATGGCTCTGCTATCAGGGCAACCGCAAGGGATTGCCCCTACAATATCGTTGCCACATAAAAAAGCATCAATGCTTACCCCATCTGATCAAAATCGCATCCTAAAATTATTGCAATCCAACGCCTGAGTATAGGAGTAGAATTGGCCTGTTAACCACGTCAGTAAGGAGCAGGTTTTATGAAACACTTAAAAGTATTAGCAATCCTGGCAGGCTTGTGCTTTGCCAGCGCGGCAATGGCCACCGATTATTACGTTAATCCGACCGGAAACGATGCCTGGACGGGAACCTTAAAAACGCCTACCGCCAAATTAACCGATGGCCCGTTTAAAACCCTGGAACGGGCCAAGGCAGCCATCAGAACCCTAAAACAAACCAACACCTTTACCAGTAAAGTCACCGTTAACATCGCCAGCGGCATTTATTATTTAAACGCCCCGCTTAATTTTAATTTAACCGATTCCGGCTTGTTGGGCAGAGAAATACTCTGGCAAGGCGAACCCGGCGCAAAAGTTACCATCAGTGCCGGTTTGCCCATTACCTGCAAAAAACGTAATGCCACCTTTTGGGATTGCCCGTTGACCAAACTGCCGGTCAACACCGTGTTTTCTGATGCCTCACGCATACGGGGTAACGCACCCAAATTTGAGCTGTATGTTAACGAGCAAAAAATGGAATTGGCACGCTGGCCGGATCAGGGTTGGGCGCATATTAAACTACCCTTAACTTCAAACACCCAATTTTCGGTAATGGAGACTTTGCCAGTCTTAACCGGCAATCTTAGTGCCGCGCAAGTGCATATTTTTACCGGTGGCGATTGGTTTGATCAATACCTTGGCATTAGCGCCGTTAATAA
Organism: uncultured Methylobacter sp.; assembly: GCA_903831545.1. GTDB lineage: Bacteria > Pseudomonadota > Gammaproteobacteria > Methylococcales > Methylomonadaceae > Methylobacter_A. Next base: position 4,612 of record CAIKYI010000300.1, read on the forward strand.
ACAGGCCAATGCCATTGCACTATCATCACCGTCAATTCATGGATTGGACAGTGGCAGACGCTTTCATCTACAAAATCTGCCCGCGTTGCTAAATGCGCCAAGCGAATGGATCTAT
>CAIKYI010000301.1 GCA_903831545.1 uncultured Methylobacter sp.
GTGACCCTGACGGCAGGCGCTCCGTTAACCTCCCCGGTTATAGTTTCGGGTGTGGAGTATCACGACAATTGGCGTGACGAGCAACACTGGGATGAACGTGGCGAACGGTCGGCTTGGTGGAAGAACATGGATTACGCTGAGCACCACGCTTATCAGCTTGATTTGATGCAGGTCAATGCTGATATTATTAAGGGCGGGGCAGGCGATGATCTGATTTGGGGCGATAGTCTGGCGGTAGTCAACACCAGTATAGTTCGGGCTGACGGCATCAGTAATAAAGTCTTCGAGGCAGCCAGTCATGTGGCGCAGGAAGGCTTGGAACAGTCCGTGAAGATAATCGACGGATTAACAAATACTGGAAATGGTTCTAGTCTCGATGCCAGCGATATTATCAGTGGCGGTGCCGGGAATGACATTGTTTTTGGTCAGAACGGCCAGGATCAATTATCGGGTGATGCCGGAAACGATTGGCTGCTGGGCGGGGCGGGTAAAGATACGCTTAATGGCGGAGCCGGTGTTAATCAGCTTTATAGCGAAGAAACCAATGCCAAAAAGTTGCGGAGCTTGATTACCTCAACGATGTCAAATTGGTCAACGGCGTTTACCAGTGTTGGCTTACCGGTTGTTACGTTTAGCAGCAATACGCAAACAGCTTCCGGCAGCGAGACGAGTGATAATTTTGACACCCTGGAATTTGTTACTACGCCCTGGAACGCCCCTAAACCGGTGGTCGCTGAGATCAGTTATTTCGATACGCAATCAGGTGCGTTCTCGCAGACCAGCAATCAACAGCTACCCACAGATAGCCAGGGGCAGGATGATTTTCTGGTGTTTATGGATCTTAAGCCTTAGTCAACCGGCTTGAAAAACTGACAGCATGCATGACATGGAGAAAATAAGGATTCAAAAGTTCTTGAAAGCAGAAAATCTAAGCTTGGCTAAAGCAGCGGGACGTGATGAGATTTTAAGAACCCTTCGTCATGATAGATATGCTGAGGTTCAGGCCGGGGTTAAGCAGGTTTCCAAGACTGACGTGGAAGTGCAGACAGATCAAACCGAAGTAGTGGGTGATACTGTTGATTAAGCTTAATCTCAGTCAGGCCAGCGCCCGGCAAATAGTAGTGTAAAATTCAAGCCAGATAGATGGACGATGCCTATCTATCTACCTGGCTTGTTGTAAATGTAGTATTTAAAATCAAAAAAGGAAATGTTTCTAATGAGTACACAGATGTTGATATACGAAAGAGCGGCACAATTATCCAGCGAAAAACATAAAGACTGGTCTGTAAAAACCGGTGCTGATTATGCGTTTGCCAGGCAAGTTAATTCTGTGCCATTGGTCGCAGTAGAGTTTCCACACGCCGCCGCTGAATACAGTATCGTTTTTGCCGGTGAGGGCGATGCGATGATGCCTATCGTTATTTTGGGCATCCGCGAGGATGAGAATCTGTATCTGAACGAGGCGAATGCCTGGAATGCCAAATATATCCCGGCCTTTATTCGTCGTTATCCGTTCGTTTTTTCAAGTAATACCGATGAATCGACTTTTACGCTGTGTATCGACGAAGAATTTGCCGGTTGTAACCAGGAAAATCGTGGTGAACGTTTATTTGATGCCGATGGTGCTCGCACCCAATATCTAGAAAACGTATTGCGTTTTGTCAATGATTACCAGGGGCAGTTTCAACGTACACAATTGTTTTGCAAAAAACTGCAGGAACTGGATTTATTGGAGCCGATGCAAGCGCAGTTTACCTTGAGCGGCGGCGAGCAATTGCGTTTGGCAGGCTTTATGGCGGTAAACCGTGAACGGTTAAAAAATCTGCCCGAAGAAAAAATTGCCGAGCTGTTTAAAACCGACGAGTTGGAATTGGTGTATTTGCATTTGCAGTCCATGAAAAATTTTAGTGTCATGGCAGAGCGCAATACAGCGGTAGTTGCCGAAGAATCTGCACAAGAGTCTAAGCCAACGGCAAAAGAAGGGTTACACTAGTATTTAACGCGATAAGGTGCGTTAACTATAGGATACAGCCAACGCAGTGGCGCATCGTTTTTCGATTGATGCGCTTCACTGTGGTTTACCGCTATAGTGCTATAGGGAGCAATATTTTAAATTGCATTTGTTTGGATTGGAGAAAGAAGATGATTGCATTACGCCAAATTGAAATGATTGAAAACGATTCAATCACCATTCATTTACCTGCTGAGTTTTCGAATTATCAACAAGCGGAGGTCATTATTTTGCCTTTAGAGGAAACACTA
>CAIKYI010000302.1 GCA_903831545.1 uncultured Methylobacter sp.
ATATTCAGCATGACGATCGGCGTTACGTTAAGCGTCAGAAATAGCGGCGATTGGGAAATATCGGCATGGCCGGTATTGACAGTAAATCCAAGCATTAAGATGAGCAGCAATCTACCCAATAAGTCTTTAGCGATACGATAATAAATGTGGGTAAAAGTATTCATTTCTAATCTCCGATGAGAGGTTTTCGGTAGAATTAAAGCTATCTAAAAGCCGATGTTCTGTACGTTAGCGTAAATAGATTGACTGTAAAATAACAACAGCGTTAGTCGAGCCGCCGGTAGCGCGAACCGTGATGCGATAATATTTGCAGCCCAATGTGCCAGTCCCAGCTCCGGGGCAGTCGGCGACCATACCCGTATCCTGAATAATATATACAGGCGTAACAATGCTATTACCAAGTGCTGTTCCAGTAACGGCGGAGGTTGCTACCGGATTTGCTGTCCAGAAAGAATCTGCCAAAACGGCAGTTGCAGTCGGTATGGTTGACGTTAATGAATAAAAGCCATTGGTGCCGGCTGCAGAAAATGACGGAAGTGTGCTTAGACTCGATTCTGCGGCTTTAAGCGCCGATTCGGCAGCTTGAAACGCCAAGTTTTTATCGCGAATGTTACCGGCCATTTTTTCTTCCAGGGAACTGGTTTGCATGCCGGTGGTGGCTATCAAAGTCAATAACAGTAACATGATCAAGCTGATAATTAATACCGCGCCGGATTGATTTCTTAATAAGATGGCATTTCTTTTAGAGTGCTTAGTTGACAGTTCATTTAATGGGCTGGACACAATTATTGGAAAATTACTCATGGCGGCCTCTTGTTAATTACGAACGGCAATGGTTGTATTGAAAACCCGTCTTATTTTGTTGTCCGTTGGTGTGACGTTGGTGCCATTGTAATTATAAGTCAAAGGCTGCGAGGCTAAGTTGTCATCAACCGTAACGGCTAACAGACTAATTCGAATGCTGACGACATTGACCATATTAACTACGTTATTAGCCGTTACATAATAATTGGGAGCACCATCTTGATCAGTATCTTCGCCGTATAAAATCTGCATCTGCTCTATACCTTCAACTAATTCCTGCGCGCTAGATGAGCCAACTTTACGATAAATAGAGAGATTATTACTGGGATTTGTACTGACGTAATAACTGATGGTGTTGATTGGGAAGATTTGGCCTCCCACATAAGTTGCAGCCAAACTATTGGTTAAATTATCTGGTGTGCAACCGCTGCCTGTACTATGAGATAGAACGCTTCCTGTTATTGAGCTGACCTGAAAGACAGAGGCCGATGAGCAATTGTTAACCACAGCAATAGTACAGTTGTTTGTGCCCGAGGAATTTAAAAAACCAACCGTTTGTAAATTAGTGGTTGTGGCGGATGAATCAAGCGTGAGACCATCAGTCACTGAGGCTTGCGTAATCACAGTAAAACCTTGGTCAGCCGCCCTACGAATAGTAATAACATCCGAGCCACCTTGCGGTGAACTGATAGCCGCATTTATTGTGGGCGTCCAAGCTGATGTTGATGTTGATTCAAACCCCTCAATTGCTTTACTAAAATCATATAAAAAAGCCGTTGGGGTATTTAAGGTGTTTGGTGTGAGGAGTGGCGTGGTTGTGTTGGTCAATGAAGCATTGTTGTTACAACCTATGAATCCGGCCATACGAATATCATCGGCTAAAAAATCCAACGCGAAGCGACCATTTTCCTGTAATCTTGATAAACCCTCCTGCATTCGATAGGTTTGTCTGCTATTGATAAAAATCTCCAAAATCCCCCCGATTAAAAATGCCCCAATCAATAAGGCGATCATGATTTCTATCAGGGTCATACCAGCTTGATGAATTCGAAGTGCTATAAGCGGGGACTGTTGCGACTTTTTTGTCTTTGCTAACTGGATCAGATTAGTTGTTTTCATTGTGTTTCTACCAGAATCAGCATGGATTGAACTAAGTTATCGATGGCTGATGAACGTTGAACTCTTAAACAAACGAATTGTGTATTTTGTCGTAAGTGTGTGTATTGGTTTTCTAGGTAGGCATTCATAATTGAAAGCTCGTTTGAAAACTGGGGTTATTGGCGTCATTTTCATCTTGGTCGTCATCCCAGGTAATACGGATAGTGTAGATACTCCCTGAAACACTAATGGTGCCTATACCGCTAGGCAAACTGATATTGACAGCACTATTCCATTCAAAGAGATCATTTTGTGCCATGTCAGCAACTGTACAGGTTGTACTGACTGTTAAACAATCTGTTTGCGCGGTCGCTGAGCTTGGGAGAACTGCGGTATATGTAGCTTTACCAGCAACATTAGCACGCATTCTATCCGCCAGGTCATAAGCCAATTGTGTCGCTCGACTTCGATTATAAGCACTTTGGTTGTTTTTAAGGCTGGCTGCCTGCATACCTGCCAACCCTAGTAAGCCGACAGCCAGCACCAGCATGGCTATCAGAACTTCGATTAAAGTAAATCCAGCATTTTTGTTCATAGTGGCATTCTTTAACATATATATAATTACGGACAAGATGTAGTGCCAGTTGATACGCGAGCACGACCTGTGGTACTAAGGGTTATTGAGCGAGATGTTGCAGTATCAATACCATTACATAACCTGTAAGTGTCACCAATCACCCTTGAACTTAAACCGCTAGGTAAATAACCAGTAAAATTTTGGGCGGCTGTTCTTAATGTATATCCTGCAGGTAAGGCATCATAGGTTCTAAGTAAGCAATCTTCGCCTGTTTCGCACAATGTAGAATTGCCATTATCATTAAAGGCATTGCTACCATCACTATCTACAAATACATCCCAGCCATATTCCCATTGGTAAAGAGAGGCTGTGGGACCTTTACGTTTAACTGTTACTTGAATACCCCGTTTTATAGCCTCACTACGTGCCAAATTTAAAGCTGTTACCAGTTGATTGGCTGAAGTGGTCAAACGGGTACTACTGATGATGGAGGTAAAACTGGGAATGGCAATACTTACCAGTATTCGCAACGTCTCTGAGAATCCAGTCTTAGCTTGTTTGGCGTACTTATTGATTATCTTTTCCGTTGCCTTGTCGCAGTAGAATTTCTTTTGATAAAGTTCTTGTTTCATTTCTGCCTCCTTTTGTTTCTATTATCTTACACTAATTAGGTACTAATGTCAAGCAACCTTTTTGACATATACAAGCAGTTTATCTGC
>CAIKYI010000303.1 GCA_903831545.1 uncultured Methylobacter sp.
TATTTCCGCTTTTTACGACCTGAATGAACTCGGAGCAAAAATATTTTTTTTGTGCGGGGGAGAGAGAGACTTCATCTTCGATGGTGTCGACTATGCGGCATAACAGATAGGCATTGGCCACTGCGCCGTATAGCTGTTCCGGCAACTGGGGGATGGTCAGTGCAAATGTTCTGGAGACACCTTCAAGTAATAGGGCCTGAAACTCATCATCAGAACATTTGCTCAGTGACTTTGGATTATCCAGGGATATTTGGGGTTCACTCATGATATTTTTGCTGTCGACCCGTAGGGTTAATTTTATGGTATTTGATGGCAATAATAGACTGTTTGTTGGTATTTTGCAAAGCAATGTTGTTTTGTTGTAAATATGAGAACATGGCATTGCTTTAAAATAACTAATTACAAATAAAAATAGTCGGTTAGCTGCAATTTGTGCATGTTTGTGTGAATATTATAAAGTGGCATTTTTCGTGGACATTTACACGGGCGCACTATAAAACTGGAGTCGGCAGTTAAAAGATAGTATTCTAGTCAGCATTAGGTAAGCGGTTGTATTATATAACAGGCTAGGCGATATTTTTTGATTCCTGTAGTTTAAAGACAGTTGAAGCCTCTGTTTTCATGGGCAGTGTTTGCTTGTTGCTTTATTGGTACGTGATTGTCGCTCGTTAAAGTGTTTTTTAGGACGCTCATGTTTATGTGGGCGTTATTTTTGGTTTTATCGAAGTTTTTTGGAGGGTTTGCGCGTGGGTGTTCCTTTACGTCAGCAGTTGGCTGTAGGTAGTTATTTAATTAAGCAAAAGTTGAAGGGAGTTAAGAAATATCCTTTGGTACTGATGCTTGAGCCGTTGTTTCGTTGTAATTTGGCCTGTGCAGGCTGCGGTAAAATTGATTATCCGGATGATATTCTCGATCAGCGCCTTTCCTTCGAGGAGTGCATGCAGGCGGTCGATGAATGCGATGCTCCGATGGTATCGATTCCGGGCGGGGAACCGCTTATCCATAAAGAAATGCCGCAAATCGTTGCCGGCATCATCGCGCGCAAAAAATTCGTTTATCTCTGTACGAATGCGCTGCTGTTAAAAAAGAGAATTGACGATTATCAACCTTCGCCTTATCTGACTTTTTCGATACACTTGGATGGCATGCATGAAAGGCATGATACCTCTGTTTGTCAGGAAGGCGTTTTTGAACGGGCCGTAGAAGCCATCAAATTGGCGCTGAGCAAGGGCTTCAGGGTCACGATTAATTGCACTTTATTTCAAGGCGAAAACGCTCAGGAAGTTGCAGATTTTCTAGATTATGCGATGGAACTTGGCGTTGAAGGCGTGACTATCGCTCCCGGTTTCAGTTATGAACATGCCCCACAGCAGGATGTATTTATTAAGGGTAGTGATGTCAAGGATTTATTCCGGGGTATTTTCAAACTTGGAAAAAAACGCAACTGGAAACTAAATCACTCGTCGCTTTATCTTGATTTTCTGGCGGGCAACCAAAATTACGATTGTACGCCCTGGGGCAATCCGACCCGTAACGTATTTGGCTGGCAAAAGCCTTGTTACTTGCTGGCTGATGAGGGCTATGTTTCAAGCTTTCAGGAGTTGTTGGATACCACGCCCTGGGAAAAGTACGGTACGGTTAATAACCCTAAATGCGCAAGCTGCATGGCTCATTGTGGTTATGAAGCGACTGCCGTTGAAGACATGTTAAAGCATCCGTTAAAAGCGCTGTTAACGTCTATCAGAGGACCTAAAACTGAAGGAGATATGATACCTGAGCCTACGCCAATGTATGATGAATAAAA
>CAIKYI010000304.1 GCA_903831545.1 uncultured Methylobacter sp.
ACTATTTCATGAATGAGAATGTATTTTGATACACTGACTTATTAGGCCACTATTTATTTTTTGTTATTAAACCATGAGTAAAAAAATCAAAACAGCGTTTGTTTGTGATCAATGTGGGGCTGATTATCCCCGTTGGGGTGGGCAGTGCACCAGTTGTGGCGAATGGAATACCATTAAAGAGGTCAGACTGGGTTCTGCAAGTACAGAACGCAGTAGTCGAAGCGGCTATGCGGGAAGTCGGTCGGAGGTTAAATTATTATCCGATGTTAACTTGTCACAAGCTGAACGCATTTCGACCGGTATCTCAGAATTTGATCGTGTGTTGGGCGGTGGCATTGTCAGAGGCAGTGTCGTATTAATTGGTGGTGCACCCGGGGCAGGTAAGAGCACGCTGTTGTTACAAGCTATTGCTAATATCGCTGACAGAAACGTGACGGTGCTGTATGTGTCCGGTGAAGAATCGCTGCAACAAATTGCTGAAAGAGCACACCGCTTAAAGTTGCCGGCCGCTAAAATGATGATGTTGATGGAAACGTCAGTGCAGCGCATTTGTGATGTTCTGGATGAAATAAAACCGCAAATTCTGGTGATAGATTCTATTCAGGTGATGCATACCCAAGACACAGATTCTGCACCCGGATCAGTGTCTCAAGTCAGAGAATCGGCCAGTTATTTGACGCAATATGCAAAAAAGCATCATGTATCAATTTTTATGGTCGGCCATGTCACCAAAGATCAATCCTTGGCGGGCCCCATGACTTTAAGCCATATTGTCGATACCCAAGTCATGCTGGGGTCAACTGATGATGCGCGCTTCAGAGTGTTAAGGGCAGATAAAAACCGTTTTGGTAGCGTTGGTGAGCTGGGTTTTTTCGCGATGGACAGTTCGGGGCTTAAAGAGGTAAAAAATCCCTCGGCAATGTTTTTAAATCGACCGGATAAGCCTTCTTCAGGTAGCGTGATAACAGTGCTGTGGGAAGGGACAAGGCCGCTGTTGGTGGAAATTCAGGCGCTGGTTACCGATTGTCAATATGGCAATCCAAGGCGTCTGGCAGTGGGTTTTGATCAAAATCGCCTGGCCATGTTGCTAGCCGTACTTTCCCGCCATGGGGGCATTGTTACCGCAACCGATGAGATTTATGCCAATGTGGTGGGCGGCATCAAGGTGACGGAAACCAGTTCTGATCTGGCCATCGTGGTTGGCGTCGTTTCCAGTCTAAGGGACAAGGTGATTGCGCATGATACCTTTTTCTTTGGTGAAATCGGTCTGAGCGGTGAAATACGGCCGGTTGCCAATGGCCATGCGCGACTTAATGATGCGGCAAAGCACGGGTTTAAAAAAGCGGTAATTCCCAAGGCAAATGTACCTAAAAAACCGATTGAAGGGTTGGAGATACACGGTGTATCAACGCTTTCTGAAGCCCTCGATTTTCTTGCTGAGATGTGATTAATTACAAGCTGAAAGGTGAAACAGAACCTGTATTTAGTTTTAAAAAATTCCGGTTTTTCGTCTAATCCCCATATCCGGTTAACGCAATTAAATCCCTTTCCAGCAAGACGCTGTTGCCAAGATTGAGTTCAACGAGGCGGCGTAATTCAGTAATACTGTCAATATCAATGTATTCGCATTTAAACCCTACCTGATTGTCTACAACATGCATTGCAGTAAGCATCATTTTTATCCTGGCCTGTTCTGATAGCTGCAAGGTTAGTGTGTAGGTTTTTTCCGGATTTTCTTTCCAGGGCAAGTCAAAGCGCAATAAACACCCTTTTAAAGATAAATCAATGACTTCACAATGCCAGGTCTGTTCTTCGCAGACTAGAGTGGCTTCTGCTGTGTACAGGATGCGGTGAAAATGACGGTTATCTTTGTTATCTAGTGAATGCATGAGGTTAATTTAAAAAGAATTGCAGGGATAAGTTGTCAACAACCAAAACGTCGTTTACATTCAATTTAAGTGACTTATCATTTAATTGCTGATTATTTACGGTTATTGTGCCGCTGTTTTCCAATACGGAAATAAAATAGCCATCTTTTCTTTTGGATATTGAAATAATACCATTGCCGGTGTGGCCTAATCGGGTCATGGATTTTTTTAATTGCAGAATTTTACCAATATTTTTGCCGTTCATGATTTGCAGATTGGCTACGGGCCCAGATAATTCACTCTCATTTTCCTGGTTTAACCATTTATCGTCTTCGTCAATCGAGCTGTTGTGGTTAGCTGAAAGCGTTACTGTTTCATTAGTGTTGAAAATGATACTGTGCTTGCCCAATGCTATGGTGTCGTTGTTGTTTAGAGTACCCGTTTTAATTGGATTACCGTTGATGACGAGCGGGAATTTATCATTAAGTTGTTTGATGGAAAATTCATCGTCGCGAATCACTATTACTGCATGAACCGGAGCGACTGCCATACTATCAATGATTAAATCATTGTTTTCATCGCGTCCAATATGCACAATGCCATTTTCGAAGTGACTCGAATGGATTGCATTATCTTTAAAAAAAACAGTCAGTTTTGGCATTGATATGGGTAATACATTTTGAGG
>CAIKYI010000305.1 GCA_903831545.1 uncultured Methylobacter sp.
CTACCATCTGCAATCATCCATGGTATTTTATTGCCTTCTTCATTTGAAACAACATCAATTGGTGGAAAATCTGTATTTTACCAGATTGCCACCCTGTAAGCGGTTGACTATGGATTTGCTTAAAGTCGTTGCCTGTTGATGGGCGGCTTGGGCACGCGGCGGTACGTTCGCCTCATGTCCGGGCCAGAGACAGGCCGCGCAATCGCCCATCGCAAAAATATTATCGTCAGCAGTCTTTAGTGTTTCATCCACCACCAACTGGTTGATCCTGTTAACTTCCAGTCCATCAAGGTTTTGCATCCAGTCTGGTGCTTTAATACCGGCCGACCAGACTTTAAGATCTGCTGGTATGATTTCGCCATCATGGGTATGAACCCCCTCTCGGGTTACCTCAATGACTCGTCGACCCAGTTTAAGGTCAATGCCCAACTTGACCAGTTGTTGCTGGGTTGCCAGTGCCAGTTTTCCGGGTAAGGCCGGTAACAATTGATTGGCAGCTTCAATAATGGTCAGTTTAACGTCGCTGGATTCATCCAGACCGTATACCGCCAGTAAATTGGTTACTTCATGCAATTGTGCTGACAATTCAACGCCGGTTGCGCCTGCGCCAATAATGACAATGGATAAAGTCCTGTCATTTGCATTGTTTTTACCGGCATGGCTTTTAATATACGACTCAACCAGTTGTTTTTGAAACTTGAATGCCTGTGCAGTGGTATCCAGAAACAGGCAGTGCTCTGCCACGCCTTTAATGTTAAAGGTGTTACTGATACTGCCGACCGACATCACCAGCGTATCGTAAGCAAAAACTCTTCGGGGAATTAATTCTTCGCCGCTGTCACTCAGCGTTGGACTGACATAAATTTCCTTTTTTTGCCGATCCAGTCCTTCCATCTTTCCCAGTCTGAAGCGGAAATGATTTCGATGCGCCTGAGCCAGATATTCAATCTGTTCGGATTCATCCAAAGTTCCTGCCGCAACTTCATGTAATAACGGCTTCCAGATATGGGTCGGCGAAGCATCAAGTAGCACCACTTCGGCCAGGCCTGTTTTACCTAGTTTTTTTCCCAGACTGGTGGCTAGTTCAAGGCCTGCAGCCCCTCCACCAACAATCACTATTTTATGTTTTTCATTATTGTTATCAGTCATTGCCATCCTCCTCCAAAACCATTATTTTTGTCTACTATAGCATTATATCGAATCAACTCCATTGTGACCGATTTTGCTTGGTGAAGAATCAGGGGGGCAATATGATTTACCTTGCCGTGGTATTATCTTGAGCAGTGATTTTAGTCATCGTGCAAATGAACATTAACGATGAGCCGTACTTAACATTCTCGGGCTTGCCGTGGATACAAGCGGAGTATTAGGCTCATTTGAAGACAAATAAACTTAACCCCCAAAAGTACAAGGCATAAAACTTAAGGATAACAATGAAATTAATTATATTGGCAACGGTTGTTTTAACAGTTAGTGGCTGCGCGTCTACAGATCACATCTCTTTTGGCGCGAAACCAGCGTATAGCTTTAATTTTATTAATGACGGCAGTCAAAAAGCAAAAGACTGTCAACTTGAATGCCAAAAACAGGAAAATCAATGTAAGCTGGAAGCA
>CAIKYI010000306.1 GCA_903831545.1 uncultured Methylobacter sp.
CTTGTAGATTGGCAAAGCCACTTCCGGTTCCACGCTGACCTCCGGTGCCGATGCGATTATGACCCTGTTCATACAAGCCTTCGCCGCCCCAATTAAACTGAATGCCGCGTTTTTGTGATCCATCCAACTCAAAACTATGGCTATTTTTCCAGCGCGCCAAGGACAATTGATTTTCAAAACCTATCAGAACAGGCGGACTGGAGGGTAGTAATCCGCCAGTCGTTGCATTAACACTGTGCTGGGTAAAGCCAAGTTGCAACTCGCTATGCCATTTAGGGTGTAAATCAATGCCTGCGGTACTTTGCGTTAACCAGATTTCCTGCTTTCCGCGCCCCGGATCGTCAATCGTTGCCACTTCAACAGGCGGCCGGGGAAAATGAATTAATCCGGTCTTGTCAATTCCCGTGTCACTGTTAACATAATATAAGGAACTGTCGAGCTTTAGGCGTTCAGTCAATTTATTGTTTAAATGGAGCGCCAGTTGATGGGCATGAAACGTATCGCGTTCGGTATTGCCTTGCTTTGAATCGGCCCAGTAACTGCCGTCAAACACGTCATCACGTCCGGCAGTGAGATTTAAACCCTGTTCGGTATCGCCAAAATCAGCAGTCGCAGTTTCTCGGAGTGTGCCAAAAGTGCCGCCGTCAACATGCAGGCTAGCTCCAGGCTTATAGCTTGTGCGGCTGTGCAAATTAATCCTGCCCCCTAAAGTACGTCCAAAATCCAGCATTGCGGAGGAACCTCTGCGAATATCGCTGCTACCGAAAGTCTCGGCGGGAAACAAATCAAGATTAATCTGACCTGGAAAAGATTCATGCAGAGGAATACCATCAATATTAATCAATCCCATACCACCGGAGGCACCTCGTAAATTGACCGGTGCAGGTCTGCCCAACATACCTTGAGGCATATCAAGACTGGGCGTGGCTCGCAAGACTTGGGTCAATTCCCGCTGACCAGAGCGTTGTAAATCTTGCTGATCTAAATGCGTTATATTTAATGGTGTATCCATGTTGAATGAAGAGTTCGATTTAACAACCATGGCGGGTAATTCAACACTTTGAACAGCCAGCGCAGCTGCCGACGAAAGCGATAGTGCAATAGCCAGCGATTGAGACTTTAATAATTTGTTCATTGTGCTCAGTTTATTATGGGTGTTATTCGGCTTAACAATGCCACTAGTTCAAGTTGACTATGAGTACCTGTTTTTTCAAAAAGGTTCTTTAAATGCGAACGGACGGTATGCATTGATACGCTATTTTGCAGGGCATATTGATCCAGCGATCGACCGGATAGTAAAACTGAGGCTATCAATTTTTCTTTGGGTGATAAATCATATAACTGCCCTATAAGTTCAAGTGCCGACAGTTTCTTATCCACGCTCATAACACAAACCAGCGCTAAAGGGATCTGCCAGTCTATGACCAAGTGCGAGGCCGCCGGCAAAGGTATTATGAAAACTTGCAGCGTTCGCTCCCTGTTTAAAAACATCGCACCACCTAGCGCAGGATAGCCTGTAGCCCCGGTTATTAAACTTGCAAGCCTGTTTTTGCTGGCAGGATTGGTGCCTGACAGGCGTCCTGCCGTCGCTGTTAAGCCGCTCACAGGGTTATTTAGCAGACCTTCAGCGTCTGCATTCAAATGCAGAATTACGCCCTTGCCATCAACCATCAGCATTGAAAAAGACAATGAATCAATCGCAGTGGCACCCAGCTCAACTTTTGCATGCAAGTTTTCAGTGTGTTTTTGCAAGCGCAAGACTCTTTGTAGATGACCGCTAAAACGCTGGGCGGCTAATTGATTGGCCGGTGAAAATGGCTGCTGACCTATGGCGCGCTGCACTACCAAATAAGAATGCCCCTCTTCATTATTAATCAGGGCAGACATTGCATAACGCAGGCCTTGAGACAGGTAACAATCCTGATAGAACTCGTTATGGTCAACAAATTTTTGCTCAAAATAATGATGGCAACAAGACCATTCGTGGAGGGCTTTTTCTCTCAGCAGCTTCAAACGCGGATCAACACTGCTGTAGTGACTAAAATAATCGGCAGAATTGACTTGAAAATCAACCCAAATTCCCGTTGTACCGGAAACCATTGATTTGGGGTGAAAGTTTTTCGTAAACGTGGAAATATGGCCATCTACACCGCCAGCGTATCTAAAGCACAACTCAACCGCTTCATTCAATCGAACCGGTTCAAGCACCGTTTCGTAAAGTACATTAAGTAAGTGATCAAGTTTTTGAGCGTGAGTCATTCCATTGCCAAAAGTAGTAAATTATTATTTTTTTATATAAAAATAACATAAAAAACCCAACCTACATACTATATTTTTGCAGAATTTTACTCGCAAAAATATAGCTATGGCTATGGCTATGGCTATGGCTATGGCTATGGCTATGGCTATGGCTATTGTATTTTGCCGTACCTTTATGCGTTAACAAATTGTGTAATCAATCCTTGTAATTGCTCTTTATCCAACTGCTGATTATCGACTTTAAGATAAACCAACGCCTCTTCATAATGCAGGGTGATTTCCTCTACCCCCTTAAGTTCGAGCATTTTTTCTACAAATTTACTGGCCTGTTGTTCAGTGATTTTTTCCAGCGAAATTAACAGATTGGCCACATAGCGTGGTGGTCTCATTTGCAGGGAAATTAACAACCAACTGAAGGCAATGCCCGCACAAAATAAAAACACGGCGGTCACACCAAATTGACCGTTAAACCAACCGCCCACCAGCCCCCCCATAAACAGTCCCATAAACTGGCAACTGGAATACGCTCCCATAGCCGTTCCTTTTAAATCAGCTGGCGCGGTCTTTGAAATCAACGAGGGCAAGGTAGCTTCAAGCAGATTAAAGCCACAAAAAAATACAAATAAAAAGCCTATAATTCCGAACAGATCTTGATGAAGTACCGACAATCCAAGTTCAGCAACCATCACCACGGCAATTGCGCCCAAAAACACCTGTTTCATTTTGCGTTTTTTTTCAGCAATAATGATAAACGGTACCGCAAGCGCCATCGAAACCACAAACACCGGCAAATAAACCTGCCATTCATGACCCGTCTCCAACCCCGCTTTTCTCATCAGGGTAGGCACGACAACAAATATAGCCATTAAAATCAGGTGCAAGGTAAAGATGCCATAATTCAGGCGCAATAAATCCGGATTTTTAAGTAC
>CAIKYI010000307.1 GCA_903831545.1 uncultured Methylobacter sp.
GTCATTACCGATTGCATACCAGCGGCGTGCATTTGTTAATGGATGAATTGCAGCGCACGGAATGTCCACAAGTAAAAATGGCCTTGCAAAAAGCGGTGAGCTTTTTAGCTAAAACCACAGATCAGCTAGATTGTGGGGTTTGGTTTTTACATGATTCTTTGGAATTGTCCGAGCAAGCCATGAACAGCGGACCATTTAAATGGATAGCCAATAAAACCTTGGGTAAAAGTATATCGAACATGCTGGTATTAAATACCCATCTTGATACCACGATAGCCCTCAATCGTTATGGAAAAATAACCGACGATAGCCAATACCAAGAATTGGTCGGCTCAGCCTTAAATTCAACACGGGCAGTCTTGGCACTCAGGTCGGCAGAATGGCTTTATAAGCCTTTATTTTGGGCAATTGGTCTGACTATGCTGCCCACGGAGCAAGCCAGCAAATTATCCTTGCCTGTTCGCGCCATTAAACGTTTCGCCGCAGATTATTTAATTAAAAAGCTTCCTAATATTAAAGCGCGGTTTCCCCGCCTGGTTATGCCAAATGGCTATATCGATCGGGAATTATCTTTAAGAACTTGGGCGATAGATTATCAAACCATTAATTTAATGGATTTGGCACGCTATGCTTATTCTTTTCCGCAGGCTTTTGATGAAAGTATTCTGGATAAAGCTATAGAATTTACTCAAACCAGTAGTTTAATCAAACGTTATCGGGAATTAACACCTGGCAAACGTTATTCTGTTGGATTTTGGGCCGAGGCACTTTATTATCGTTGTCTTGCCAAATCGGATATGAAATACCGGCAATGGCTGGTTGAGGCAATGCTGGAATGTCATGATCTTAAATTTGGAATGCCGCCATCCTTATCAGGTACAAATGGCGAAGCCATACCATTTAATCTGCAATCAAGTTCACCGTTAATACATAACCCTGATATTATTGTGGCTAATTTGGGTTACGATCAACAAAAGGAATGGGTATTAGTTAATACATCAACGCAACCGGTTACTGTTTCATGGCATTCAGAATTTGATTTATCAATTATATGGCATGATTCTCAAGGTAATAAGGTCATCGATAGGCCTCTGATCATAAAAAGTCGAGACTGGTTAATTGGATCAAATAAAAAATAACAAGGATTAATCATGCATATCGGAATTATTACCTCAGAATTTCCTCCCGATATAGGCGGTGTAGAAACCTATGCGGTTGAATTTGCCAAAACCTTGCAGGGCCTTGGATATCAAGTCACTGTTTTTCTGCATAGCCATCACAATACAGAATTATCTATTGCTGGAATTAGCTTATGTCCAGTTTTAAAATTTTGTAAACGCCTTGATCGCGATATCTTAAATCAATATAAAGTTGATGCCTGGCACGTGATGAATGCCGCTCACAGCTGGCTGGCACTGGAAACCGATAAACCGGTGGTGGTTTCCATTCATGGCAATGATTTTCTTAATCCTTATCCGTTAACGGGTACGCCAGCTTTTACAAGCTGGGGGCCGCTTTGGAGATTAACCAAGGTGCTCTCCCCTCTAAATAACTGGCTAGGAAAAAGATTTACGCCAGTGTATATGCGTAAGGCCTTACCTAAAGCCCGTATTATTTTGGCTAACAGTCATTATACTGAGCAGGTTTTTCTGGAAAACTTCCCTGAATGTGCAGGTAAAACATTGGTTGCTCAAGTTGGTGTCGGCGACAACTTCCTGGCTACAGCATTAGCTACTAAAAATAATATCGTACCTCAGTTACTCACCGTTTCGCGTTTATCAGAACCCAGAAAAAATGTAGACAGGGTGATTGAAGCCTTGGCGCAGCTAAGTTCCTCCTGCAATTTTTGTTATAACATCATTGGCGATGGTTCTTTTAAGCCGCAATTAGAAAATCTTGTTCAAAAACTGGGCTTGGAAGATAAGGTCAATTTTCTTGGGCGGCAATCTACAGATAATGTTGTAGCGGCAATGTGTCAGGCTGATTTATTTATCTTGCCCTCTTCAACTTTACCCGACAGCCATGAAGGCTTTGGTATTGTCTATCTGGAAGCCGCCGCTTGTGGTACTCCTTCATTGGCGACCAGACAAGCAGGCGCAATTGAAGCTATAAGTGATGGAGAAAGTGGTTTTTTTGTTGACGAACCCACCGTTGAAAATATCAAAGACGCACTGCAAAAATTTTTAAAGGGTAATATGGATTTTAACAGTCAATCATGCCGACATTTTGCTGAACGATTTACCTGGCAAAGAGTCGTTGAAAAAGCATTACCTTTTTACAATCCAATACAAGATTCATGAAAAGCCCTCTCATCTCCGTCATCATGCCATGTTATAACGCCGAGGCCTTTTTGGAAGAAACCATTGCCGGGGTTTTCCAGCAAACTTACCCAAATATTGAATTAATTATTGTAGATGATGGCTCTACTGACCGGAGCCCTAGGTTATTAAATGAAGCCCAAAAAAAATATCCGGCTTTAACGATTCTGACGCAAGTAAACAGTGGCCCTTTTCCGGCTCGCAATTTAGCATTGCAACACGCGAAAGGCGACTTTATCGCCTTTCTTGATGCCGATGATTATTGGACACCTGATTGCCTGTGAAAACTATACCAAACATTGCTTGAGGCTAATGCGGACTTAAGTTATTGCGGCTGGCAAAATATCGTTGAAAACGGTCAAGATGGGCCACCCTATGTACCGCCCGCCTATGAAAACGAGGATATTTTTGAAACCTTTTTAAAAGGTTGCCCCTGGCCGATTCATGCGGCACTGACGCGAAGGACTGTGATCGACAAGGTTGGCGGCTTTTCAACCCGCTGCTTTAGCGCAATGGATTATGATTTCTGGATTCGCTTGTCGGCTGTCACTCAAAATATTATCAGGGCACCTGAAGTTTTGGCGTTTTACCGCTGGCATAATCATGGCCAGATTTCGTCAGTTAAATGGCGGCAGGTCTTGGATGCCTGGCGGGTCAGAAAGGACTTTGTTGCACAAAATCCTTTACTCATAAAACATTTACCAGCTTCACTGATAAACGAACTGGTTAATGGCAATGTCTTAAAACAGGCAAGGGAAGCTTTTTGGAAAAGAGATCTCATCTCGGCACAAAAATTATTTCGATCTATACTGAGTTCTGGTTATTGGCAATTTAGTGATCTGAAATATCTGCTTCCTGCCTTATTGCCACATTCAATATACCGTAGGCTGGTATTATTATTGGAAAAACAATCATAACTGCACAACCCGTTTGTCATATTCAATCAAATAGAACAATGGAACACGGATGACACTGTTCAGACGGATTAACGCGGATTTTTAAATTGGACCTGTCTTGAGTTTTTTAATCCGTGATTTTCTGCTTAATCGATGTTAAATTTTTATGTAGGAATAATTACAGATTATTTTTAGTTAGTTGCCTTAACGAAATCAGTCAAGAGAATAATAGATGAGCCGCTTTGTCATTTTGATGTATCACATGATATCCGAGCCGATAACAGCGGCAGAAGTTAAATATGCCTGCCCACCCAGGCAATTTGAAAAGCATATACAAATGCTGTTAAACAATGGCTTTACGCCTGTAAGCATCGAATCAGTTGAAAATTATTACTCGCAAAACACTGCATTACCTGAAAATTCATTTTTAATCACTTTAGATGATGGCTTTGAGGATAACTATCTAAATGCCTTTCCTGTTTTTAAACGCTACAACATCCCCGCTTTAATTTATCTGGCAACCGGGTCATTAGGTAAAACCAATCAATGGATGAGTCAACCGACATTTACTGAACGCAAGATGCTGTCTTGGAAACAAATAAAAGAAATGGCCAGTCAAGGTATAGATTTTGGTTCACATACTGTATCTCATCCAAGATTGACCGAGTTTGATGATGACCGTGTGGGTAAAGAACTAAGCGAATCAAAACAAATTATTGAACAACAGTTAGGACAAGAATGTAAGCACTTTGCCTATCCCTACGGATTGTTAACTGAAAAAACGCGTGAATTGGTGGCGCAAGCCGGATTTAAAACCGCCTGTTCGACACGTTCCGGTTTTAATAATATTGAACGCGATCCTTTAATATTGCATCGTATTGAAGTCTTCGGCAATGACCCAGCCTGGAAGCTTAAACAAAAAATCAAGTTTGGCAGCAATAAGGCGGGGTTGTTTTTTCCTTTAAAGTATTATTTCACCAGACTATTAGCGAGACTAGGTTAATCCATGGATATTAGCATTATTATTTGCACATATAATCGGGCCGAAAATCTTCAAGACTGTTTTGATTGCCTGTCCTCTCAGGAAATCAGCAATGACTTTAACTGGGAAGTTATATTGGTGGACAATAATTCCAGTGATAATACCCAACAATTCACAGAGAATTATGCAACTCAGTGTAATTTTATGCTTCGCTA
>CAIKYI010000308.1 GCA_903831545.1 uncultured Methylobacter sp.
AGCCAAAAGCGCGTAGGTTACGGCCGGTAAAAGGTTCCAGGTAGATAATTGATGTGTAGAGATCACGCTCCCCTTCTGGACGCAGCGTGTAGTCGGGAAAACCTTCTTTACGGACAGTTTGAATATGCTTGGCTTTTTCTAATGGCTGGATAATGAGCGAAAAACCGACACCTTGAATACCGGGAAAACGATTCTCTAAATGTAGATTGCCCACGTAGCTACGGAACTCATCTCGATTAACCTCATTTGATGCAGCAAACAGGCTATTAATTCCAAGTAGGACTTGTTCGTAGGTAGCCAGTCGCTGCTCAATTCGAAGTGTGATTTCTCGTGTCTGATAATCAAAGTTGTATTGTTGACTTTGATGGGCGGCATTAAGGGCTTGCCGTTGTAAAAAATAGGTTACAGAGAATCCAGCGAGTATTAGCAGGAGTACTAGTAGTTTACTGATATAAATCTTGAGCATTGAAGGTATTTAAGCACGATTGGTTATGCTTTCTATTGTAATTCATTTCCTCGTTAAAGCCTCTTATGGGGAATAATCGAACATCTGAAGTTTCCTAAAAATCCATCAAGCCACCAGCGAATTTTTCGTGGGTTTGACAGGTTTGGGGCAAACCCTATCAAAATCCTCATTGAGTGCGGCTTCAGCGATGAGTCGCCGAATATCCGAAAAGGCAAAACTGGTTCGCCCCTTCACTTTATGCCGATGCTCGGGGTCGGTTTTCAGGCGATCCGCATAAATCCAAGTGATCGTTGACGCTATCAAACAAAATTGTAAATGATTAGTCACGGCTTGAGCATTGCGGCACTGACTGGTCCGGCTCCCGATGTCTTGTTTGAGCTCTTTAAATCCAGATTCAATTTTCCAGCGAGCCCCATAGTACTCGATGATTTGTGTTACGGAAAGCTCCAAGTCAGTTGTGAATAGCGCAACCCACTGAGTTTTACGGAACACCCAAACCACCCGAACTGGGCATTTAAGTGTCTTCACCATGACCACCGCGTCATAAGCACACACTTCTCGGCGTTTGCCGTAAAGGTTGACGGTATAAGTCTTGGCCTGTTGCCGAACCTCGGCAGCCATGTCGGTCGCCTATCCCAAGCGTTTACCGTACTTACGGCAACGTCCTCGTTGTCCAGTTTGCTGTATCGGGCAGGGCGAACAACACGTTATTGCAGCGCAGTCTGGATAGCATGTGAAAACGATCCCCCCAATACCTTTGGACCTGCCTCCACAGACTCTGTTTGCCAAACCAGCTATCCGTAACGACCAGCAGGGGCGATGAGGGAAAATAATGACCGATGCCTATCAACATCTGCCCTGCCCAGTTCCAATTTAGTCTAAAAAGGCGCAATCACGCCTTTGATTTTGGCGTTAGCATTTTCCGCGTCAATGGTTTTCTTGACGAAGTAAAAACGA
Source organism: uncultured Methylobacter sp. (assembly GCA_903831545.1). Classification (GTDB taxonomy): domain Bacteria; phylum Pseudomonadota; class Gammaproteobacteria; order Methylococcales; family Methylomonadaceae; genus Methylobacter_A. The sequence continues at coordinate 1,424 of CAIKYI010000308.1, forward strand.
AAATCTAAAAACAAACAGGCCCAGCGACCTTTGACTTGCTTCAGCAAACCGACCGCAACAACGTTTTGTGCCCACGGGTACTGACTTTGATTGGCTTTGGCGGCTCATGCCGGAAATAATTCCGGATGCTGCTCAATCAGCTAAATAATCAAGTTCATTGACTCCAACGGAACGTCAACTTTATTCAAATCTATCAACGCGATAAGTCGCGCTTCGGTGTGTTCAGCAGGCCTATTGTACTTGTTACAATCTTTCCT
>CAIKYI010000309.1 GCA_903831545.1 uncultured Methylobacter sp.
ATTTAGAATTACTTCACCTTATATTGCTTTAAGCCAAACCTTTGAGGTTAATAAGGATTGGAGTTTAGTTCCTTCGGCGGGTCTTAGATATTACGACCACAATGTTTATGAATCAAAACTGGCTCCACATGCTGGGCTGTCATTAGTTTCAGATCAGGCAACAGTTTTTGCAAATTATGCAAAAGGCATCAACTATCCTGGATTGGAACTTAATGCAATTAAAACAGCGCTTCCTATCTTTTTCGCAGGAACTAATAATAAGTTAAAAGCAGAAGAATTAGATCATCTTGAAATCGGGTTGAAATTAAGTCCAGCTAAATCAACTGATGTGAATATTAGTGTCTTTAGGGATGAAGTGAAAAATAGATACGTATACGATAATTGTTTTGACTGTGTATTTTTCGGCGGAGCTCTTGCGAGCTTTTACAATACTGGCAAGTATCACAATACAGGTGCTGAATTTTCGGTCAAACAAAAACTGTCTAACGACTGGGTAGCTTTTGGGGGGCTGACGATTTTAAATCCGAGTTTGGATAATCTCCCATATACCCCAGATAGAGCATTCACTGCAGGGCTTAATGGTTCAATTTCTGGCTTTAAAATTTCAATCGATGCGCAATCACAGTCTGCAGTTTTTGCTTTGAACAGAGATAGAAACACTGTCATTCCAAATATGGAAAAGGTAAGTGGATTTACAGTTGTTAACGCACGCGTTTCATACCCAGTTGAGCAATTAGGGAAAAAAGGTGAGGTCTTTGCTGCAGTTGAAAACTTATTCGATCGAGATTATGCGTATAGACCAGGCTATCAAATGCCGGGTATTTTTGGTCAAGTTGGGTTTTCAGCTAGCTTCTAATTTGCTAACGGTATAAAAGAGGACGATTGTAATGATAATTACCACTAAAAAAAGTTTGTTGGCTATCACAATTTCTACTTTGTTTATTCAACAAGGGTGGGCAGCAGAAGAAGAGCTTAAGCTTGATAATGTCGAAGTTCGTGGGTCGGTGATTGATAGCCGAATCATGAAACATCCAGCCACAGTTGAAACCTATGATAGGCAGCAAATCCAGGATAGCGTTAATGCGGCAACGCCGGCACAGACAATGAAGTATATGCCTAGCATCCAAGTGCGTGAGCGATTTATTGGGGATAGAAATGGGATAATCGCCAATAGAACGATCGGGGCAATTTCTAGTGCTCAGAGTTTGCTTTATGCGGATGGAGTTTTGCTTTCTAACCTCCTTGGTAACTCTTATTCCTATCCTCCTCGATGGGGCATGGTGAGCCCGGAAGAAATTGAAAGCATCAGTATGATGTATGGACCTTTTTCATCTTTATACGCTGGAAATTCTTTGGGTGGCGTCATCAGTATTAATACTAGAATGCCAGAAAAGTTAGAAATGCATGCCAATGTTCAAACTTTTATGCAGAACTTTAAGCTGTATGGAACTAATGAAACACTCAAAGGCAATCATGAAAGTGCCTCAATTGGTAACAAAATAAATGATCTCAGTTTCTTTGTTTCTG
>CAIKYI010000310.1 GCA_903831545.1 uncultured Methylobacter sp.
CAGTTTATTGCGGACTTGTTTTGCCGAAGACAAATTCAAGTCCAGCTATACGCAATGTTTTGAGCTGCACTACAATGCTTTAAACGCCTGGTTAAACGGCATTTCCAACCAAATCCCGGACACCGAGGCCTTTGCCCTGTTAACAGAAACTGGCCTGTTCAATGCCTTGAACGGCAATAAATTCAGAACCAATAAAACCCATAGCAGTGACCAGCGAAAGGCAGATTATTTACTTCAAACAGGTATCAATACCCTGGCTTTTGATGCATTAGCGTCTGTATTTAACCAAATCACCCTGGTGTTGCGCAGTACCTTGCTGGACAATTTGCGGGAGATGCTTGATAAACGCTTGCAGCAACTGAATGTATTGTCGTTTGATGATTTAATCAATCGTCTGGCCGAGGCCTTGCAAAGCCAAAAAGGTCAATTGTTAATTACTGAGTTGCAACAGCGCTTTGCAGTTGCCCTGATTGATGAGTTTCAGGATACCGATGACAGTCAGTGGTCGATATTTTCCAGTATTTTTGCTACTTCCAGCCAGTATTTATATTTAATCGGCGATCCTAAACAGGCCATTTATAAATTTCGCGGCGCAGATATTTATTCGTATCTGGATGCCCAAAAAAGAGCCGAGCATCAATTTACCTTGGCCAAAAACTGGCGTTCACATCCCAGGTTAGTCGAAGCCGTAAATTCATTATTCCAACGCGATGCGGCGTTTTTTCTGGAAGGCCTTGAGTTTACCAATGTCCAACCTGCCCTAACACCGGATGACGGCGAGTTACAACACTCTGGACAAACAGTTGTACCACTGCTGTTATGGCAATTACTCGAAAGTGAAGCCCAGTCAGGATTTTGGACTTCAGGCAAAGCGGAAAAAGAAATCATCAACTCCGTTGTTAATGAAGTAACTGACCTGTTAACCCGTGATTACACACTGTTCCCCGACAACCGACTCATACAGCCGAAAGACATTGCCATCCTGGTAAGAACCAATACCCAGGCAAGAGAATATCAAGCGGCGTTTCAGCTGGCAGGCATACCTTCGGTATTGAACAGTACCGAATCGGTTTTCGCTTCCCGGCAGGCTACGGATTTATATTGCCTGTTGCAAGCCGTGGCGCATCCTGGCGATAGCGGGTTTTTAAAACAGGCTCTGGCATTGGATTGGTTTGATCTGGATGGACAAGGTATTTATCAGCTCATCAATAACGACATGCAACTCGATGCCTGGATGTCACTTTTTCAGGGCTACTTTCAGGAATGGCAAAAAACTGGATTGCTGGCGATGATGCTCAATTTTCTTAAGCTGGATTGTTTTGGCGCCAGTATTTCCAAAACCATGTTGGCTGAAAGACAACTAACTAATTTGCATCACCTGATTGAGTTAACTCAAGCTGCCGCCATTGATGAACATTTGGGCATCAATAAAACATTGGACTGGTTGCAAAGTGCCATTGCAGAAGCAAGCAAAGCCGAAGACCAGCAATTACGCCTGGAAAGTGACGATGATGCCGTTAAAATTGTCACCATGCACCGCTCGAAAGGACTTGAGTATTCGATTGTTTTTTGTCCCTGTCTCTGGCAACGCAGTGAGCGGTTAAGCAGAGAAAAATGGCTCATTAGATGTCATCAGCAAGGGCAAACAATTGTTGATTTGGGCTCAGAAGCCTTCGAGCAACACCGCCAGCTGGCTATCAATGAAGAATTGGCTGAAGATTTACGAGTCTTCTATGTTGCTGTTACCCGTGCCAAATACCGTTGTTACCTTGTCTGGTGTGACGTGCGAACCATCAACTTACCTAATGATTCGGCCATGGCCTGGCTCTTCGATTTTGCCAGCCTTGATTTTGCCGGGCAGCAGCAAAGCTTGCAAGCCCTTGAACCTATAGCAGAATACAGGTTACTGGACGTGTCCGCAGAGTTAACAAGTGCCTATCGACAAAAAGGTATGACAACCTTTTATCAAGCCAGACAACGCAAACGCTCCTTATATAACCCTTGGCAGATGAGCAGTTATACCGCTTTATCCGCATTAAGCGTGCATGACCAACCGGAGCTGCCACAAGACAAAGCAGGCGAACCCGCTGCCCTGGTGCAGGCTGACCGGGACGAAGCGGTATATGACTTACCCAGAGGTGCTCACACCGGCAATGTCGTGCATGATTTACTCGAAAATAATGCTTTTAGTGATTTGGCAAAGCGTAAAGATATTACAGTGCAACGCGACAAGGCCTGTCAGCGTTACGGTTTAAAACTGGAACAGCCGGAATTGCTCGATGAATTATTGCAACAAGTCGTTACAACGTCATTGAGTGCTGACAATATGGATTTTTGTCTGATGAATCTGCCTCCCCAACTCTGCCTGAAAGAAATGCCTTTTTATTTATCGCTGCAAGCCATGGATGCCAGTCATATTAATTGTATTTTACAAGACACTCCTGCTTTCCAGCCTTTGACCGGCAAGCAGATGTGCGGTTATTTAACCGGATTTATTGATCTGGTATGCGCGTTTCCAGACCCGGAATTACGCGTTAACCGTTATTATGTCATCGATTATAAAAGCAACGGCTTGCAAGACTACAGCCCGGAGAGCTTGACGCATGCAATGCGGGAACATAACTATGGGCTGCAATACTGGATTTACACGGTTGTGCTACACCGTTATCTGCAAAGTCGATTACCGGATTATGACTACGAAACCCATTTTGGGGGCGTACGTTACTTGTTTGTTCGTGGCATGCAGGCGGACCTGGCCATGAGTGGCGTTTATCATGACCGACCGGAACTACAAAAAGTAGAAGCACTGGCAGCCTTGTTTGGGAGCGACGATGAAAATTGATCCTGTCGCGGCAACATCGCAAGCCGAAGATCGTTCCTTTAGTCGTTTGGACATTGCTTTTGCCAAATTTCTAAGTTCGCTCACTGGCTTGGATAGCCAGCAAAAGCCGGCTTTTGAAGCGCTGGTAATGACCCTGTCATTTGAACAAAATCAAGGTCACAGTTGTATTCAACTTGAG
>CAIKYI010000311.1 GCA_903831545.1 uncultured Methylobacter sp.
CTGCTGCTTTGAGATACCAAGAAACTGCTTGGGTATAATCCTGCATTACATATTGACCCTTTTCGTACATGACGCCTAACTTGAATTGGGCTGTTGCATCGTCTTGTTTTGCTAAGAACCGGTAGAGAGTTAAAGCTTCTGCATATTGACCTTGTTCATGTAAATCATGCGCGCGATTAAGCATTTCTTTTGCATTGTCAGTGCTTGATGGAGGTGGTTTCTGTTGTTGTGTGTATTCCTCTTCTGGGTTTTTCTGTTGATAATACGGTTGTTCAGCTGCATTGTTATTTTCGGTAAATTGAGGGTTTGCACACTGTTGCTTAGCTTTAGCCTCTTGCTCTCGAATCCAGGCATTATGCCCGGCACGCTTAGCTGGGTCTATTAAAACGGCATAGGAAGCGTTCACAAGCCTTATAACTCTTTCGGCTTCCTCGTTGCTGCCTTGGAATTTATCGGGGTGAAAGGTTTGACAAAGAGCCTTGTAGGCCGCCTTGATAACACTGACGGGGGCGTCTCTTGTAACCTTTAGGTTATCGTAATGGGTGCGAGTAGTTGTCATTAATCTTAAATATTTTACTTTGAACAAAACACGCCAAATTATAACCGATACGATTAAATTAACCACAAGAACAAGCATGATAAAATGCTAGCTCTCTAGGTCAGTTGATTTTCAGTTTCTGGCATGAACGGTTACATCATGCTTAGATTATCACCATTAAATTTTGGCCAGCTTTGAGCCCGTCGTGCTCATGTTTTTTTGCCCAATAAATCACAAAAATTAAAGTTTATTAATGGTAAGCCGACAAATAATAAACCATCAATTGATTAGGGCACCGCTATGAACATACATTCAATTCATACTTCCACTTCACCCTTCCAGTTTTTAGCACGACAAGCGAAACAGCTTAACCATGATCGTGTCACTGACAATAAAGGCGCTCAGCGATTCAGTCCTGAAATAAATCAACCGGCATTAACCGATAGGCACGAAAAAATAGTTGAAAATCAACTCGTCAACGGCATCCAAAAAGTCCTAGGCGCAGACAGCATATCCTTGACCAAACTTGATGTTTCAGACTTCACACCAGAAAAAGTAGCCGACAGAATTTTTAGCGTTTGTCAATAAAGCCGCCGGGCAGCTGAAAAACGCTGATCCCAATTTCAATCAAGACACGTTTTTTAGTCAAGTAAAGCAGGGAATAGAGACCGGGTTTAGTCAAGCGCGTGATGCATTGGATCACTTAGGGGCGCTCAATGGGCAAACCAAACAGAATCTGGACGACACCTATAGCAAAATACAAGAAGGTTTGTCCAAGCTGGAATCAGCCGATCAGACTACCTCCAGTTCGCTTACACAATTACAAGGATTTTCGGCTCAAATTAATCAGGCAGCTCAGATTGAGATTATTACCAAGGAGGGTGATGTTATTAAAATCCGGCTAGCTCAATCAGCCTCAGTCGATAATAGTGCAGCGAGTAGTGAGCAAAACGGTACTAGCGTAAGTGCTTTTCAAAGCAATACTGCAAGCAGTTCCTCTTTCTCAGTTACTGTAGACGGTAATTTAAATGAGGACGAGCAAAACTCGCTGAAGAAGTTGTTAAATCAAATGGACAAGGTAGGACAGGATTTTTTTAACGGCAATATCCAGTCTGCTTTTAAACATGCTCAACACATAGGGCTTGATACCCAGCAAATTGCCAGTTTTTCGATGAATCTTTCAATGGAAAAATCGGTTCAGGCTGTGGCAGCCTATCAACAAGCAGGTCTTCCTGACCAGAAAATTGAACCGGCGCAGATAAAGCAGGCAGCCGATTTTTTCAGCCAGGCCCGGGACTTGTTAAAAACGGCTCAGTCAGCCTTGGAGCCCTTTGAAAATCCAAAGTTGGCTTTTAATGATCTCTTTAATGCAGTTCAGAAGGTCGGAATAGAAAAAAACACCGAAACCACAGCAGACACACTGCCACTGCAACACATAATCCAACCCTTAGCCGAGGCCGTTCTTCAAAACGTCAAGACTATCCAGGTTTAGTACCGACAACAACTTTGCCGAGCAATGAGTTAGATTCCGACGTTAAGTAAACGCTATAATAAATGTTAAGTTAATAGCGAGATAAAACCATTAATCAAAAACCATGACTGAAGTGGATGTCGTTATCATCGGTGCGGGCGCTTCGGGACTGATGTGCGCAATTGAGGCAGGCAAGCGGGGTCGCAAGGTGTTAGTTCTGGATCATGCCAACAAGGCAGGGAAAAAAATCCTGATGTCGGGTGGCGGCCGTTGTAATTTCACCAACTATTCTATTGAAACGAATAACTTCATTTCGCACAACCCTCATTTTTGCAAGTCTGCGCTAAGCCGCTATAGCCAGTGGGATTTTCTGGCGTTAATCGGGCGCTACCAGATTCCATTCCATGAAAGAGATCACGGGCAGTTGTTTTGCAATGACAGCGCCAAAGATATTCTATCTATGTTGCTGTCAGAATGCGCTCAGGCGGGCGTAGTCGTTCAGCTAAATACCGCCATCCAAACCATTGAACGACTGGCCGATCACTTTCAGCTTAAAACCAGCCAGGGCTCTGTTACCAGCCAGACAGTAGTGGTTGCGACCGGCGGCTTGTCGATACCCAAAATGGGCGCAACGCCGTTAGGCTATAAAATTGCCGAGCAATTTGGCATCAATGTGTTGCCTACCTGCGCAGGTCTGGTTCCATTTACCTTGCAGCCGGAAGATAAAGAACTTTATTCGGCGTTATCCGGTATTGCCGTGCATTGCCAGGTCAGTAATAAAAGACAGCGTTTTTCAGAAAATCTATTGTTTACGCATCGGGGTTTAAGCGGTCCGGCGATTTTGCAGATTTCATCCTATTGGCGAGCCGGAGAAGATATTTTAATTAATCTGTTACCGCAGGTAGATCTGAAATCCGAGCTAAAAGACCAGCGTCAACAAAAGCTCAAAAACAGGTTAAAATCGATTTTAGAAAGTTATTTGCCGAAGCGGCTGATCAGTGTTTTTCTGTCTGAGGATCTGCTGAATCTATCGTTACAGGATTTATCAGACAAACAGATTCAACAAGTTGCCGATCGGCTAAATAACTGGTCGATTAAACCAAATGGCACTGAAGGCTATCGCACTGCTGAAGTCACTTCCGGCGGTGTAGATTGCGATGCAGTTTCTTCAAAAACCATGGAAAGCAAGCAGGTGCCGGGGCTTTATTTTATTGGTGAAGTGCTGGATGTTACCGGCTGGCTGGGTGGCTATAATTTCCAGTGGGCCTGGTCATCAGCCTGGTGCGCAGGCCAATACTGTTGATTGCAAGCCTCACTACGGGACTAGCCGTTCATTTCAGTTACTGACGTTAATGATCGTTGAACTTGTTACTAAATCTTGCATCACTACTGAATAGATCTGAAAGGTCTTGCTCAACTTTCAATTTAACTTCCTCGCATCTATGTCTACGGTCACTGTGGCGCTTATTCCTGACGCGCTGAATCAGATCCCTTCTGGAAATTCTAGGATCGTTATGCCAGTTCCTGATGTAAAACTCACGCAGGACAACGCGCCTGCCATTTAAGTGCTTCTTGGTGAGATTTTTTATGACCCGATTTGCGACAGCATCAGGCATGATCGTGACGAGTCCGTGATATTCCATTTTATCCGTTATGATATTTTTCAGCGCCAGAATTGAAATTTTTTCTATTTCGCCGCTTTTGCGTAATAAACTACCTTTAATAGCCGGTTCGATAAAGTCTGTTATGTCTTGATTCTCTGTGTTCGCGGGTATATACATTAAGATTATAATCATTCAA
>CAIKYI010000312.1 GCA_903831545.1 uncultured Methylobacter sp.
TGTAAAATGTCAGGGACAAAAGTTATGGATATTATTGTTTTTTATGAGCAGGAAAAAGGTATTATTTCGCTGAATGATCTTTATCCCAGTTGGTTAGTTTATTCAGACGGTTTTACGCAGGACAGTCTCAAAACAATTGGAAAAAGGAGTTTTGATTTAATTGCAAGTTTACTTTTGCTTGTGGTTGCCTGGCCGTTTATGCTGCTTACTGCGTTAGGTATACTGTTGGAGTCAGGTTTCAAGGGTTCGGTGATTTATCAACAGAAGCGTGTGGGCGAAAACAATAATACTTTTAATGTTCTCAAGTTTAGAAGTATGCGTAGTGATGCAGAAAAAAATGGACCTCAATGGGCAACACAAAATGATAATAGAATAACCAAGGTTGGAGGATTTATTCGGAAATTTCGCATAGACGAATTGCCTCAAATATTCAATGTCCTAAAGGGTGAGATGAGTTTTGTCGGACCCCGGCCTGAAAGGCCCGAATTCGTAGAGGGCTTTGAAGATAGAATACCTTATTATAGAGAAAGGCATCGTGTTAAACCTGGAATTACCGGGTGGGCTCAATTATGTTATCCCTACGGTGCAAATGAATATGACACTATTCAAAAATTACAATATGATTTGTACTACGTTAAAAATTATAGTATGTTTTTGGACTTATCCATCATGTTTAATACGGTAGAAATTGTGTTATGGGGTAAAGGAGCAAGATAATATTGGTTTAATTGGTTGGGATTTACGTTTTCTAGCTAAGAATAATTTTGGCTGAGATATGTATTGCTCATATAGATAAGCAAAATATCTTCAGTAGTATTTAAATATATCGAATCTATTTGGTCTTTCAATTCATTGAGGTATGCTCATCTACATGGGTTTCGGTATATAAAAAGAGAGATATAATGCGGTTAATATTTAATATTTTATTCGGTATGTCTTTGTTACTCAATGCCTGTGAGGTTTTGGCTAGCTCAGTATCTGTTAAAAGTAATATGCAAAAACAATATACTAATGATAAGTTCCTGAATAGTGGTGGCGATGTTTGGGAGCGCATTCGTTTTGGTATGAAAATACCAAGTCCAATTTCTTCGCAAGTATTGACAAAGTCAACGCAGATCCCTGAAAAAAACAGTCTCGTACCAAAATCTGTTTTGCTCGGAAAAATGTCCGAGTCGGGAAAAATGATAGGTGAAAATACTACTTCCGCGCAATCGGTCACTTCAAAATATATTAAGCTTCCGAGTAAGGCTATTGCGCCGGAAAATAATTATACCGCTTTAGGACTTAGACTCAGATTTGGAACTAAAACTCCATCAGCGATCAATGAAAACTGTACCCCTTTGATATCAACGGTTAAGCTTCAAGAGCATGTGCCCAGATTTAAGAATTATGGGGCTGCTGGTAGCGAAATCTTGGCAAATAAAAGTTTTAAGTCTCAATTGTCTAATCATGCTGTTTCGGCTGATTCTGGCAGTGACAAGATTCATGTTGCTTCTAACGACACAGCCGAAAAATCCGATCCTTGCAATAAAATCTCAGATAAGCAGGTGGTTGGGGTGGTAAGCAAACAACCAAAGCAATCTGAGGTGGGGGAGAAATTAAATGATAAAAAATCATTAATTAATGAGCGAATTAATAAACAAATTGCCTTTTTCAGTCAAAGTCCGGGTTATTTGTATCAAGTTGCCGAGCGTGCACGCCCTTATCTTTATCATATCGTCGAGGGACTTAATACCAATCAATTGCCATTAGAGCTTGCTTTGTTACCTATTGTGGAAAGCGGTTATCAACCGACAGCGTTTTCGCCAAAAGGTGCTGCGGGGCTTTGGCAATTTATTCCGAGTACCGGCAAAGATTATGATTTAAAGCAAAGTAATCATTATGATGAAAGGCTTGATATAGTGTCTTCGACCCGTGCCGCAATTCGCTTTCTATCTGATCTTAAAGGTCACTTCAAGGGCGATTGGTTGCTCGCCTTGGCTGCTTACAATTGTGGGCAAGGTGCCGTAGATAAGGCTATTAGTCGTAATCTTGCCGAAGGATTGGAGGCCGATTACTGGTCTTTGCGCTTGCCGGAAGAGACTCAGGATTATGTTCCGCGTTTATTGGCTTTATCCAATATTTTTGCGCATCCTGATAATTATGGTTTGAAATTTATCCCCATCAAAAATGAACCTTATTTTGTCAAAGTAAAAATTAATCGCGAAGTTGATATAAGATATTTAACTGACAAGAAGTTTGCTGTACTTGCAAAGTTATCAAATCTGAGTCATGAACAGTTTAGTCGACTGAACCCAGGTTATCTCAATCCAGCTGTATCAGCTGAAGGTGCCTATACTTTTCTGTTGCCTCTAGCTAATGCTGATCAATTACATCGGCTTTTGACCAGTGTTGCACAATTTATGTCCGAACCCGTTTCACTGGCGATGAATAACAAAAAACCTGAATATAATGCCTTTCCAAATGCTTGGGATTTATCGCCTGGTACTTCCAGTATTAAGCTAATTAGATCTTCGTTATTATCGAAAGAAATATATTGACTTATGATTTATTCGGTCATGAATATAAAGGTGTCTTAGGTAACGCAGGATTTTGACTATCAGTTCCCCATGATTAAATGTAAAGAGTTTAATTGTCTATTGGGTGTTTTTTGTATGGTTTCAATTATTCTAAAAAAGAAGTTTAGTTAAGACGTGTGAGGATATATTAAAGCTAAACTGCAACACATTTTGGTAAGGCATAAGTCAATTCTTTACATGATTTTTGTAGTGGGATTTTTTAGTGCATATTCGTGGCTTAATTGGGTTGTTAGACAGATTGGTGTTCGGATAAAAAAAGAGGAGGTTGTGCTTTGGTTTAATAGGTGTCAGCTTTTTTTACATTCTTGATGTTTTGAATATTTTATTTTTTAGATAAGAGATTTAAGTGGTTGTAAATTATTGATATTATTTGTTTGGCTTAAATTGTGCTTTAAAGCAGTAAAGGAGGCGGGTGGTGTCTATAAAAACGACTTAACCATAAAGAGATAATTATATTTAGCTAAAATTTTTTACGACATAATAAAAAGCTACGTTATTTTTTACGTCTCTGGTAATAAAACTCCGGCTGGGTAGCTTACTTAAAAAGTAATATTTCATGCTCATATTCGTTTTTTTAGAGGTTTTTAACAATGCTTGTTTTTTTTAAAAATATACCGGCAAACACGCAAAAATCAGATTTGATGGAGATTATCGAGCCCGTTGTAAAAGGTGGTCTTTTTCACAGGCTTTTTCATCTTCCTGGCACAATCGTTGACATAGCGTTGCTTAAAATATTGGATAATGAAGAAAATACGGTCAATGTTCATGGATTGGTTGTGATTATGCCGGATGATGTTGCGTCCCTGGTTATCAATCAACTTGATAGAAAGGTTGTAAATGGCCGGCGTGTCACGGTAAGGGAGTATCATATTCGATCGGAACAAAATGATCCGAGAAGGTCCTCTGGTCTTCTCCCTCAGGGTGTTATTGATCAAAGGGTTGGTGAGCGACGACAGCATGATCTCGTACTTTCGTAATTCTTCTCTATTATCAATGAAAAATGCAGTAGGTAAATTAAAAAATTGCTTGTTCTGCGGCTATACCAACCATCAGGAATAAGATGCATCAGGCGTCTTTTTCCAGGCTTTGAATTTTTTCTTCCAACATTTTTACTCTTTTTAATAGCTCAGGTAATTTACTGAGGGCAATTTGTTCCTTATAAGCCGTTTTTTTATCTTTTGCTGGGCTGCCGAAGACCTGTGAGCCCGGTTTGACATCGCCTGCTACGCCAGAGCGAGCCATCACAACAGCACCACTTCCAATCGTAACATGGTCGGCAATGCCCGAACTTCCAGCCAGAATCGCATAATCTTCAATAGTACAAGAACCGGATACACCTGTTAAACCGCACATGATGACATTTCTTCCAACTTTGTTGTTGTGGCCAATCTGTACTAAATTATCGATTTTACTTCCCGAGCCAATTGATGTGCTTCCTAATGCGCCTCTGTCTATGCAAGTATTGGCGCCAATCTCAACATTATCCTCAATGACCACATTACCAACTTGGGGCACTTTAACATGCGCATTATTTCTGAATTTATAACCAAAACCGTCAGCGCCAATAATGGCTCCGGAATGGATTGTGACATTATTTCCAACGATTACGTCATCATAGATAACCGCGTAAGGAAAAACTTTACAGTTTTTGCCAATTTTTACATTGTTACCGATATAAGCGCCGGCATGGATTTCAGAGCCGTCACCAATGTTTGCGTTTTCACCAATGACAGCGTAAGGTCCTATGTAAACATCACCCAGCGTCACCCCAGTGTCAATAACGGCCTGTGGTGCAATATTTAGATTATAAACTTTGCCGGGGTGCAGTAATTCGACTGCTTTTATAAAGCTGAGTTCCGGGTCAGCACAGCGCATCAGCGTCATGGTTTCAGGTACATCCGCTAGACTCAAGTCTTCTGCGATAAAGCAGGCGGAAGCGGTTGAATCTTTGATGTATCTGGTGTAACGACTGTTAGTCAGTTGCGTAACTTGACCGTGTTGAGCAGAAGTAATATCTGCTGCTGACAGAATTGTCGTGGATGGGTCGCCGCCTTCAATGCGTGTACCACAAAAATCGGCAAGCTCTTTTAATATAATGGACATAGGAATCTCTGCTGTTATTTTGAATGGCGCCAAATTCGTCGGCACAAAATATGATGTAATTAAGGTTCAGTTTAACAAATCTAAATGTCAGTAGTACGGTGCTGCCTGGAAAAAAATTGATCAGACTGTCTGCAAGCGAATTTTGAATTATCAGTTTTGATTAAGTTGCCAGTGACCTGACTTGCCGCCTTGTTTTTCCAGTACGCGAACGGATTGGATAATCATACCTCTATCAATAGCCTTGCACATATCGTAAATGGTAAGCAAGGCGATCTGTGTTGCGTTAAGTGCCTCTATTTCTACGCCTGTTTGTCCGTTGGTTTTTGCAGTGGTTTGACAGCGAATCCGGTTGTTTTTAATTTCTGCAATTAATTGGATTTCCAGATGGGTAAGAGGAAGAGGATGGCATAGTGGAATTAAATCGGCAGTTTTTTTACTGGCCATGATGCCCGCTATTCTCGCAATTGCCAGAACATCGCCTTTTTTGTGACCACCTTCCAGGATTAGTCTAAGGGTTTGAGGCTGCATTTCAATATAACCCTCGGTGACGGCAGTGCGCTGGGTGATTTTTTTTTCGCTGACATCAACCATGTGGGCTTCGCCAGATTGATTAAAATGCGTTAATCCGCTCATTTTTCTGTAAAATTAAAAAAGTATGTGAACAGGCATACTTTTATTATAGCAACTGCCGGTTAAGAAAACTAAAAACGACCTGAAACCAGCTTTATTATTTGTGAGTGACTATGTCAATTAGGGTACGTTATTTTGCCAGCTTGAAAGAAAGCTTGGGTCGCTCGGAAGACAATTTGGAGATTGATGGTTTAGCTACGGTCAATGAGATATGGCGATATGCTAATCCGGATAAAGCGTTGCCTGACAATTGTTTGGCTGCAGTTAACATGGCGTATGTAAATTTGATTGATACGGTTAAGGACGGTGATGAAGTGGCTTTTTTTCCGCCGGTGACCGGAGGCTGAAAGTGAATATAAAAATTAGCTTAGAAGCATTTGATCCTATGCGGGAAGTCCAGATATATCAGCATTCGTCTAAAGAAATGGCAGGCAAGTTCGGTGCAACCAGTATTTTTATAGGCACAATGCGTGATTTCAATGAGGGCAATGATGTCATAGGCATGACCCTTGAGCATTATCCCGGAATGACCGAAAAGCAACTCGAAAAAATTGTCGCCGAAGCCACAAGTCAATGGCCTGTTTTGGATGTTTTGGTCGTGCATCGAGTTGGAGATATTTTGCCCAATGAGCCGATTGTCGTGGTAGCGGTTTGGACTTCACATCGTGGTAATGCTTTTGATGCAAGTCGATACATCATGGAAGCGTTAAAGACGAAAGCGCCTTTTTGGAAAAAAGAATTGTTAAAGTCAGATGTTGAACGGTGGCTTGTAAAAAATACTGACGGTTATTTATAAACGTCACGATTAAACCAAAATAACAACGAAACTCATGAAATTTATTCGTTGATTTATTATTTGATAGGCTACTGCCGTCAAATTAATTAGGAAATACCAGGATGTTGGGTTACACAAAAAAAATGCGCGCCAGACTGGATCTGGATACTTCAAAACCGGTGCAGTATGAGTTACTGCTAGGTGAGCAGTTGGTTGAATTAAATTCGCTTATTGGTAAGCCGATCAAGCTGACCTATACAGGTAAAATTGCCTGTATACATTGCAATAAAGTCATTAAAAAAAGTTTTAATCAGGGCTATTGTTATCCCTGTTTTATCTCGCTTGCCCAATGTGATATGTGCATCATGAAGCCGGAGACTTGTCATTATGACGCAGGTACCTGTCGTGAACCGGCATGGGGTGAAGAGTTTTGTTTTAAACCGCATATTGTTTATTTGGCCAATTCAAGTGGTATTAAAGTAGGAATTACCCGGCAGACGCAAATTCCAACCCGTTGGATAGATCAGGGTGCAGTGCAGGCCTTGCCGATTTTTAAAGTGCAGTCGCGCTATATTTCCGGGTTAATTGAAATTATTATCGCCAAACATGTAAGTGATAAAACGAGCTGGCAGCAAATGCTTAAAAGCAAGGCAGAGTTTGTTGATCTGATTTCAAAAAGGGATGAGTTGGTTGCGGTTTGTGCTACAGAGTTGGCCGAGATTAGTCAGCGTTTTGGGATGCATGCCGTTGAGTTTTTGGGTAATGAGTCCATCCTGGATATTCATTTTCCGGTAGACACTTATCCGGTCAAGGTCAAGTCCTTTAATCTTGATAAGAACCCAGAAGTAGCTGGGGTTCTACATGGTATTAAAGGGCAGTACTTATTACTGGATACTGGCGTTATTAATCTTCGCAAGTATACCGGGTATGAAATTGACTTTTCGTTGTTGTAGTTTTAAACGATAGAACTCCAGTGACAACGGTTTTATTGATGTAAATACATGGAAAGCTGGAGTTTTTTTCTGAACAATTCTGGCTTTAATTGATGCTTTCCTGTCCGGCAGGAATTAAAAAGCAAAAGAGATGCGTATACAATTTGACCAAAAACCAAGTAAAATGACCAATATAAGCCGCCTGAGAAAGGCGGTTGCCAGCAGCCGTTTTTTTGACCCTTTTAAGAAACAAACCGAACACCTGGTTTTGGTTTTTTAAAAGGGATACATCGGCGTAATTTGAAAGTCTATTTTGAGGTATTGGCGTGGAGCTAAACGGCGCACAAATCGTAATTCAGAGTCTTAAGGACGAAGGCGTAGAATATATTTTTGGCTATCCCGGTGGGGCGGTCTTGCATTTATATGATGCAATATTCCAACAGGATGCTGTCAAACACATTCTGGTTCGACACGAACAGGGGGCTACGCATGCGGCTGATGGTTACGCCCGTGCGACCGGAAAACCTGGCGTGGTTTTGGTTACTTCAGGGCCAGGTGCTACCAACGCGGTAACCGGAATTGCTACGGCTTACATGGATTCAATTCCGATGGTGATTATTTCCGGTCAGGTGCCCTCGCCGGTTATTGGCAGTGATGCTTTTCAGGAAGTTGATATGGTCGGTATTACCCGTCCTTGCGTAAAGCATAACTTTTTGGTTAAAGACATTACCAAGTTGGCTGAAACCATGAAAAAAGCTTTTCATGTAGCGACCACCGGTCGTCCTGGCCCTGTTGTTGTAGATGTACCTAAAGATATAACTGATCCGAGAATAACAATACCTTATAAATACCCTAAAAAAGTAGTAATTCGTTCTTACAATCCTGAAACTTCTGGTGATAAAGGACAAATTAAAAATGCGGTGGATTTATTGTTGACCGCTCAAAAACCAGTTATTTATTCAGGCGGCGGCGTGGTTTTGGGTGAAGCCAGCAAAGAACTGACCGAGTTTGCAAAGACGCTGGGCTTTCCAATTACCAATACCTTAATGGGGTTAGGCGCTTATCCGTCAACTGACGAACAGTTTATCGGCATGCTAGGCATGCATGGTACTTATGAAGCCAATATGGCGATGCATGAGAGCGATGTAATTATTGCAATAGGTGCACGTTTTGATGACCGCGTCACCGGAAAATTGGATGAGTTTTGTCCGCATGCCCAAATTATTCATATTGATGTTGATCCGGCGTCTATTTCAAAGACGGTTAAAGTCACCATTCCAATCGTCGGCGAAGTCAAACCGGTCTTAAAGCAGATGATGGAATTGCTTAAGGACAGCAAAAAGAAACCGTCTAAAAAAGCACTCGAAAGTTGGTGGGGCCAGATTGATCAGTGGCGTGCCGTCAAATGTATGGAATATGACCGCACTAGCCAGTTAATCAAACCACAATATGTAATTGAACAATTGTATCAAGTCACAAAAGGCGAGGCTTATATCACTTCCGATGTAGGTCAACATCAAATGTGGGCGGCCCAGTATTATCCGTTCGACAAACCCCGTCGGTGGATTAATTCGGGCGGGTTGGGTACGATGGGCTTTGGCTTGCCTGCGGCTATTGGCGTTAAACTGGCGTTTCCTGATTCCGAAGTCGCCTGCGTGACAGGTGACGGCAGTATTCAGATGTGCATCCAGGAATTATCGACCGCTCTGCAATACAAAGCGCCGGTAAAAATTATCAATTTGAACAACAGTTATTTGGGGATGGTGAGGCAATGGCAAGAGTTTAGCTACGAAAGCCGTTATTCGCATTCGTATATGGATACCATTCCGGACTTTGTCAAACTGGCGGAGGCCTATGGCCATGTCGGCATGCGCATCAATAAGCCCGAAGAAGTCAGACCTGCTCTGGAAGAAGCTTTTGCGATGAAAGACAGAACCGTATTTTTGGATATACTGACCGATAGAACCGAGAATGTTTATCCAATGATTGAAGCCGGTAAAGGCCATCATGACATGACCTTAAGAGTCGCGCCCGGCACTTCAACTGACAGGGAGTTGGCGTAATGAAACATATTATTTCTATCCTGATTGAAAATGAATCGGGTGCTTTATCACGTGTAGCTGGTTTGTTTTCCGCTCGAGGTTACAACATTGAATCGCTCACCGTCGCTCCGACTGAAGATCCAAGTCTGTCAAGGATGACTCTGGTTACCCGTGGCAGTGAAGACATTATTGAGCAAATCACCAAACAGCTGAATAAACTAATTGATGTTGTTAAACTGATTGATTTGGCTGATGCTGTTCATATTGAACGAGAACTGATGATGGTCAAGATCAAAACCACTGAGCAGTCGCGCGAAGAAATCAGAAGTCTGGCATCGATCTTTCGCGGCAAGATTATTGATGTGACAACTACCACTTATGTCGTGGAAATGACTGGCCCTTCCAGCAAGCTGGATGCGTTTATTGCTTCAGTTGATGGAGGCAGTATTATTGAGGTGGTACGTTCCGGTCCGACCGGTATTTCGAGAGGCGAACAAGGGTTACATTTGTAGGGAGGTTTGGTAGATGACTAATATCACTCAATTATCGCAACTTGATTTAAATCAGACCTACAGTTACGCAGACTATATGACGTGGAGACTTGATGAAGCCCTCGAATTAATTAAAGGCAAAATCATGTTAATGTCGCCTGCGCCGAATGTGAGGCATCAAGACATTTCTGCTAATTTAACAGCCTTGTTACACAATTTTTTTAGGCATAAGCATTGCCGCCTTTATGCTGCACCGTTTGATGTGCGTTTGTATGACCGCAAGAAATCAATTTTGGCCAGTGAGGACATTCATCCTGTAGTGCAGCCAGATTTGTGAGTCATTTGTCATCCTGATATTTTGGATAAACAGGGTTGTAATGGCGCACCTGATTGGATTATTGAAATACTTTCAAAAAGCACAACCAAGCGGGACATGAATATTAAATATGATCTGTATAGAGAAAGCGGTGTTAGCGAATACGGGAGCGAAGAACAACGCAAAATACTCCCGCCAACGGAATCGTTTCGTCTTACGCCCGTACAAGTATGCTAGATACATACCAAGGATGGACCCAATTATCAGAAAAGCGGGATAA
>CAIKYI010000313.1 GCA_903831545.1 uncultured Methylobacter sp.
ATCTTTTTGCTTTGTGATCTTAATATTCATGTCAAAAGAATTGCAGTGATTATTCCTTTTGCCGCGATGCTTCTGGATGTCGTGTCATGGTTTATTACCAAATCCACGCCTTCATTTGCCTATGTAGTTATTTTCAGCGGCGCATTAATGGGGTTTTCAATGGGGCTGCAAATTGTTCTTAGCATCTATCAGATGTGGTTTTATTCAAGAAAGTAAAGCTTTGGTTTTTTGAGGCAAATAGTTTGTTGAAGTATTTTGATTGAACAGCCTGATATTAATCAAAGCCGGTTTTGTCTATAATCTGAGGTATTTTATAACCCACGCCGAGTAACAAAACTAATAAATTGTATTTTTGGTGTCATGGGTGAGGTTCCAGTTAACAGGAGTAACATTTTGAACCCTCAGAACAAGATTTTATTTGCAGGTGATCCTCATGGGGATTTTAAGCCATTGATAGCGGCAGTCCATCGATACAAACCAGAAGCCATTGTGTTATTGGGCGATTATGATTTGGAACAGCCGTTGGAAAGTTGCTTGCAGGATATTTTGGGACTAACCCAAATTTGGTGGATTGCAGGAAATCATGATTTCGAAACGCCAAGTAAACATAGTCACCTTTTTCATTCAGCATTGGCCGATAATGGCTTGCACTTAAAGGTAACGGAAATAGCCGGACTAAGAATTGCCGGACTTGGCGGGATTTTTCTTGGTCGTGTCTGGTATCCGCCGCAACAACCTAAATGGCGTGACAAACAACATTATTTGCATAGTATGCCTGCCAATATGAGACATACCGCGATGTCATTAAAATACAAAGGAGCGATCTGGCATGACGAGTTTGAAATCCTTAAAACGCTGAAAGCGGATATTTTGGTAACTCATGAAGCGCCGGGTTCTCATCGGCACGGCTTTGATGCAATTGGTGAGTTGGCCTTGGCGATGGGCGTAAAAAATATCTTTCATGGCCATTTGCATGAAAATTATGCAGCCATAGTCAAAAGGAATATCAGGGTGTTTGGTGTTGCTAACAGAGCTGTTGCCAATTTGGAAGGTAACACTTTAACCGGAAGCCGATGAAGCGATTAAGACAGGTGTCTGGGAAAGAGTTTGTATGTATTTAAGGTGACTCGCAAAAAAAATCGCACTTACACCAATATAAAAATGGAACACGGATGACGCAGATTAAGCGGATCATCGCGGATTAAAAAAGAGTAAGACAGGCCGAAACTTTATTACGATTTACCTGACTTGGTTGCATCTGACCTTGATTCAAAGATCAGATGCAACTAAATTTTCAACAAGTCATGTTTTAAGAGTTACTGAAAAGCAGGTGTAAATTATTTATGAAATAAATTACGAAGCCTGACTGCTTAAATAATCTTCATAATTACCGTTAAAATCTACAATGCCGTTGGGTGTTAGTTCTATAACCCGAGTAGCAAGAGACGACACAAATTCCCGGTCGTGACTGACAAAGATTAAGGTGCCGGGATAATTTTCCAGTGCTGTATTTAACGATTCAATCGATTCCATATCCAAATGGTTGGTGGGTTCATCCAGAACCATGATGTTGTTTTTTTGCAGGATCAGCTTGCCAAACAACATGCGGCCTTGTTCTCCACCCGAGATGACCTTAACGGATTTGTTAATGTCGTCCGCAC
Source organism: uncultured Methylobacter sp. (assembly GCA_903831545.1). Lineage (GTDB taxonomy): Bacteria > Pseudomonadota > Gammaproteobacteria > Methylococcales > Methylomonadaceae > Methylobacter_A. Next base: position 1,662 of record CAIKYI010000313.1, read on the forward strand.
TGAATAATAAACGTCCCAAAGTACCGCGTATCGCCTGATCGTCATCTGATTCTTTGCGCCATTGATTCATCCATTCGATGAGCGTCTGGTTTTCGGCAAAGTCTTCGGCATGATCTTGAGCAAAGTAACCTACTTCCGCATTTTCTGACCATTTAACTTCACCGGTATCCGGCGTTAAATCACCGACCAAAGTCCGCAACAGCGTTGATTTACCGATACCGTTAGGGCCAAGAACGGCAACGCGTTCACCGACAGGTATCATTAGATTAAGGTTTTTAAACAGGGGTTGTTCGCCATAACCTTTGCTAAGGTTTTCGACTTCCAGTGCCAGGCGATGCAGTTTTTTAGTCTGATCAAAACGAAGAAACGGATTAACCCGGCTTGAAGGTTTAACTTCATCCAGTTTGATTTTGTCCCGTTGCTGGGCACGCGACGTTGCGTGGTTGGCGTTGGACGCATTTGCGGAAAAACGGCTGACGAAAGTTTGCAGTTCGGCAATCTGGACTTTTTTCTTGGCATTTCCGGCAAGCAGGCGTTCTCTTACTTCGGTAACCGCTATCATGTAATCGTCATAATTGCCTGGATAAACCCGCAATTCGCCATAATCCATATCCGCCATGTGCGTGCAAACGCTGTTTAAAAAATGCCTATCATGCGAGATGATAATCATGGTGCAATCGCGTTGATTAAGCACGTCTTCAAGCCAGCGGATGGTATTGATATCCAGGTTGTTGGTCGGCTCATCCAGCAACATAATGTCAGGATTGGAAAACAATGCCTGTGCCAGTAAAACCCGCAACTTCCAGCCCGGTGCTACGGCGCTCATCAGGCCATTGTGTTGTTCCAACGGAATATCCAAACCGAGCAAAAGCTCACTGGCTCTGGATTCGGCAGTATAACCATTGTATTCCGCAAACACGGACTCAAGTTCCGCCGCGTGCATATAATCGTCTTCGGTGGCTTCCAGATTGGCGTAGATCGCATCGCGCTCGGACATGGCCGCCCACATCTCGGCATGCCCCATCAATACCACGTCTAGTACGCGATAGTCTTCATAGGCAAATTGATCCTGACGCAGATTACCCAGACGTTCGTTTGGACTAATACTGACGTTGCCGGCGGAAGGTTCCAAATCGCCACTCAGAATTTTCATGAAAGTCGATTTGCCGCAGCCGTTCGCGCCGATCAGGCCGTAACGATTGCCGTCGCCAAATTTGACAGAGACGTTTTCGAACAGGGGTTTGGCCCCAAATTGCATGGTGATGTTAGCTGTAGAAATCAAGTTTTTGTTCCGGAAATTTATTGTGAAAAGATAAGCTAAAAATAGAACGAGGATGATACGGTTTTAAATGACTATTTCATTACCCGTGTCATGCAAATTCTATTACTGTGTATTATTTAATTAAGCCAGACCTCAGGCACTATGGCGGCTGTGTTTTGATCGTCACTCACCCAAAGTTGTCCATCCTGGATGCTGATTTGCAGTTGCATGGTGCGCTTTACCATAGGCATAAGTTGATCTGTGGCTTCCTTGGGCAGATTAATGACTGTCAGGTTTTTAAACCGTTCAAGTTTTGGTTGAATCTGGTTCCACCAGACCGTATTGCGTCCGCCGTAAGTATAAAGAATGACTTTGTCGGCACGACTGGAGGCTTTGCGCAGACGTTTGTCATCAGGCATGCCCATATCAATCCACAACTCAATGTCATCAGTCAGGCTTTTTTGCCAGAGATCCGGTTCATCCTCAGTGCTCAAGCCTTTGGTAAATTGCAGGTATTCATGGGCATTGATTACAAAAGCAAGCAGACGCGCCATCATGCGTTCTTCGGTTTCTGAAGGATGCAGGGCAATAGTCAGATTATGCGTTTGATAGTAGCCTCGATCCATGTCTGAAATCTGGCAGTCGGCTTTATAGATAGTTGACTTAAGCGCCATTTAGCGTTTTACGATTCTGATTTAAAACATTATTCTAACAGATTTTAGATCTTTAGTGTTTACAGTAACAGTTTATCGTCTATGGCAATAAACTGGCTGGCCGAATTAATCAGCGAGGGCGCCGTTAATCTTGGCACGCCATATACTTCTGTCCTTGCTCCATAAGTGTTTTTGGCTTTATCCAGCAACAAATCAAAATCGCCGTCCCCGGACAACAAAATGATAGCATCAACCTTGGGAGCATAATCGATCACATCAAGGGTAATGCCAACATCCCAATCGCCTTTTGCAGACCCGTCACTACGTTGGATGTAAGGCTTAAGTTTAACCTCAAAACCGATAGTTCTGAGGATTTGCTGGAAACCCTGTTGTTTGCTGTCGCCTTTATCGATTGCATAGGCATACGCCGCAACCACTTCTCTGTTGTCAGTGGCCTGAGACCAGAAAGCGGCATAGTTAAAATGCCGTTGATAACTTTGCCGGGTGGTGTAATAGATATTTTGGACATCGGCAAAGATGGCGACTTTTTTCATGGTGTTATTTGATAAAAGAACAGCAATAATCGCTAGGTGCTTTAACTTTCATGGTAAACGCGGATTTACCGGGTACATCAAAAGCTTCACCGCCTTTTACGTTTTGCCATTCGGCGCCGGGTAATAAAACCTCCAGCTCGCCGGCCAGAATTTCCATGATTTCAGGAGCGTCCGTATTAAACGTATACTCGCCGGGTAACATGAATCCAAGGGTTTTTGACGAGCCATCGGCAAACTTTATAGTCCGGCTACTGACATTGCCGTCAAAATAAACATTGGCTTTTTTTACGATAGTTACGTTAGTGAATTCTGACATGAATTGTCCTTGTTCAAGAATGGATAAATAAAGGGCGCAATGATACCAGATAGAGCTGGTGAGATATGATTTTTAGCTTTTTCTGGGCGGTAATTATTTTTGGCTGGCAAGCAATATAAAGTAAGCATCAACGTAGAGGTACTTTAGCTATTTTTATAGCCGTTTACGAATAACAAAAAGCCTGGGTGCTGAATCTTTATGTTCGGTACTATAGAGTGTATTGAATGAAAATTGATTGGGATCCAGTTGCTGACACCAGCTTTGAACCTGGTCAGTTTCTTCAGCGCCACCGGAATGACCTGGATAGGCAAGTACTGTGATAATGCCGTTATCGGCAGTCAATATCTGGCTGGCAACGTTAAGCGCAGTCAGGGTGGTATCAGTTAAGGTTATGATGCTTTTGTCGCCACCCGGCAGATAGCCTAGATTAAACATGATCGCCTTGATGTTACCGTGCAGATGCACTGGAATTTTATTAGCCATCTCCGCATGACTGACATTGAACAAAGTCAGGGAGTTTATTAATAAAGCTGGAATTTTTTTTCGCGTTGCAGCAATAGCGTCTGGTTGTATATCAAAGCCGTAAACGTGACCGGAGGGGCTGACTTGCTCAGCCAGAAACAAGGTGTCGTGACCGTTACCTATTGTGGCATCTATTGCTATATCTCCAGGTTTGAGGGTGTCCCTGAGTTGATCATGGGCGGCGCTAAGCAGTGAAATGCGAGTCATAATAGCGTTTAATATTGCTGGAAGAGGGTAGGGGTGTACCTTTTAATAAGGCATCAGCAAAACGCTGACTGTACCCCGGGAATCTGTAAACTGCCTTTTGCGCCAAAGCCGTTAAAGATGGCAAGTTGCCGATGTTGGGGATGGCTACCGATAAAAGGCTGTTTATCTAACGTGCAAGGCCGGATATTGGCAACGTGGTTGATCAGATTTGTCTGAGTCAATTGCGGGACTAGCTGGCTAAGTGCAGTCAATAAGTTTTGTTTGCCATGTTCGGTAGTTTGGGTGTTCAGGTTTTCCCGGTCAAAGGTCGCGCCGATTCTGATTTGGTTAGCGTTTAACGGGATAAGCCAGTGACCGTGATTAAGAATTTTATCAGGCAGATTACTTTGGTGGTGGAGGGTCAGTATTTCGCCTTTAACCGGTTGAAAGGGCAGGTTAGAAAACCAGGGATTGTGTGCTGCTTTATAGCCTTCACAGAAAATAATCTGCTTTGGATGAATGTCCTGCCAGCGCAAATAAGGCTGAAGCTGCAAGTCCCGATAATCAAAATCAATCTGCCGGTAACTGTTTTGATCAATAAAAAACGCTTTTAAACAGCCTAATAAAGGTTGGGTTAATAAGTAACCGGTTTGTTTTTGTTCAAGAAAACCCAAAGGCGTTTCAAGGTTATCGATTTGGTTAGCTGGCGTGTGAATGTCGTTGAGGTAGGCTTGATAATCGGGGTTGGCAAGTCGCTTTGTTGCGTTTTTTAAGTCGTTGTGGCTGGTAAAAATACGCAGCATAGGTTTTTCTATATAGAAATCCTGCTGAAAAAAATCGGCCAACTGCGCATAGCAATGCTTTGCCGCCGGAAGTAGCGTATCAACATCGCCAGATTTTACAAAACGCATGCCGGTAATCGGATTAATGAGTCCTGCGGCAACCTGTGATGCATTTTCTAAACCATTATCAATAATGAGGATTTTACTGCCACGCTGTATGAGTTTCCAGCCGAGTAAACTTCCCGCCAAGCCCTGGCCGATAATGAGATAGTCGATCATGATGGGTTTAACCGGCTTAAACCATCCATTAGCAGAGTGTTCCGGGTGAGTTTGGAGACGAGTTTAAAAATGTTATTTAGCCGTCAAAGCCACACCGTCAAAACGAATGCCATCCCAGCCATACTTCATAAAACTTCTTATGTTTTGGTGGCCTGAGCCATTGGGATTGTTTAAAACATCCTGCCGGTAATAATCTCCAAACAGGTTAAGCGTCTGCTGCTGATCAAGACGTTGAATTTGGGCGAAGGCGAAAATCTTACAGGAACCTTCGTTGGTTCCGGCCAGATTGACCAATAATTGATCATTTAAACCATTACTGAACTGAGTGGCCTGGTAGTCATAGTTTTCGGTAATAATCGCGATGGTTTCATCAAAACTGACCAGACCATCGTTAAGTATTATTTCAATAAATGAAGTAAGTAGCATGAAAATGTTCCCTCATTAAAGGATTAGCGAAGCAAGCTTGAGATTTTTTTAAATTCGGGATGTGTGGAATCCTTGACCCATTCGAACAATACCGATTCGTAATTGCTAAGGGTTGCGCCATTTTGTTGCAAACGTTGTAGCGCATAGAATTTATGTTCCGCCTTACGTGAACAGACGGCATCTTCAACGATATGAACTTGATAACCTGAATGCAATAATTCCAGGGCAGTTTGCAAGACGCAAACATGCGCTTCCTGCCCGACTACAATGATTTGCTTTCGATCTGTGTTGGCTACGGTGTCGGCAAATCCTTCAGCCGCAAAGCAGGAAAAGCCGGTTTTTTCAAAAATAAGCGTATCTTCTGCCAACAGTTCGGTAATGGTCGTATCGGTAGCGCCTAAACCTTTGGGATACTGTTCTGTTAATAATACCGGGATGCTTAATAAGCCGGCGGCTTCAACCAGACTTCGCACACTGGCTGTCATCAGTTCTGCTTCGGGTTCAGGCATTGCTGCCGATAATTTTGTCTGTAAATCGACGATGATCAGGAGACTATTATTGGCTGACAGCAGATTTGGGTGTGTGGACATTTTAGTTGGTTATTATAAAGATAATGGTGAAGGATGAATGGCAAAAGGTTCAAGGTTTAAGGATAAGTTTTTAGCTTAAAACCAAGGTTTAAGGATAAGTTTTTAGCTTAAAACCTGGCACCCAAATTAACCTTTTTTCAGGATACGACCTTTTTCGCGTTGCCAATCGCGGTCTTTTGAAGCAGCGCGTTTATCGTGCAACTGTTTTCCTTTGGCGAGGCCGATTTCCAGTTTGGCCCTGCCGTTTTTCCAGTACATTGATAACGGAATCAAAGTGTAGCCTTTACGTTCGACCGATCCAATCAATTTGTTAAGTTCATGACGGTGCAGCAACAGTTTTTTGGCTCGTATGGAATCAGGATTAACATGAGTCGATGCGGATATCAGTGGTGAGATATGAGCGCCAGATAACCAGGCTTCCCCCCGTTTTATGACGACATAACTTTCTTTAAGCTGGATACGACCATCTCTGAGACTTTTAACCTCCCACCCCTGCAAAACAACTCCCGCTTCAAAGCGTTCCTCAATCGAATATTCATGAGTAGCCTGGCGATTAACGGCAATCTTGGCATTTTGTTGCTTATCATTTTTCTTGGACTTTTTGTCGGCCATAAGTACGGGTTAAGATTTTTAAACTGACGGAAAGGAATAATTTTGTTATTTTACTCGATATTACTAACTGATGTTATGCAATAACCGGAAAAGTTTTCACCACGAAACATGCATTCGTAGTGATTTTATTATTATTGAGTTTTTACAGGCACACAAATGACGGACACAAAAAAATCACAACATAGCCAATGGTCATCACGTTTCGCTTTTATTCTGGCTGCGACGGGTTCCGCAGTTGGCTTGGGTAATATCTGGAAGTTTCCTTATATTACCGGAGAAAATGGTGGTGGGGCCTTTGTGATTGTCTATTTACTCTGCGTATTACTGATCGGTATTCCAATCATGATGGCGGAAACCATGCTAGGAAGGCGTAGCCGACAAAATCCGATTGAAACCATGAAGACCCTGGCTAAAGAAGCAGATGCTGACAGTAACTGGCATTATTTGGGCTGGCTGGGTGTGATTGCCGGGTTTTTAATCCTTTCTTATTACAGCGTCATCGCCGGCTGGGCTTCTGCTTATGTGTTAAAAGCCTTTACGGGAAGTTTTTTTAGTGCCGATGCCGCAGAGATTAAAAGCCTGTTTGACAGTTTTGTTGCCAGTCCGGTGCAGTTAATTTTCTGGCACAGTTTGTTTATGTTGGCGACCATGCTGATTGTGGTTCGCGGTGTTAATTCCGGTATTGAGCGAGCCGTGCGCTTTTTAATGCCCAGTTTGTTTGTGCTACTGATGCTGCTGGTTGCTTATGCGATGACTACGGGTAGTTATGACCAGGGCATTAAGTTTTTATTTACCCCTGATTTCAGTAAGCTGACCGCAAATGGTGTGCTGACTGCCATGGGACACGCTTTTTTTACCTTGAGTATAGGCATGGGGGCGATTATGGTTTACGGATCTTATTTGCCCAAGGATGTGTCTATATCAAAAACTGTATTTTTAATCGCTGGTACCGATACGGTGGTAGCGCTGTTGGCAGGTATTGCCATTTTCCCGATCGTTTTTGCCAGTGGCCTTGAACCTGCCGCCGGACCAGGCTTGATCTTTCAAACTTTGCCAATTGCTTTTGGCAATATGACGGGCGGCTGGTTATTTGGCATATTGTTTTTTGTGATGCTGGTGTTTGCAGCCTTATCCTCGAGTATTTCATTAATAGAACCAGCTGTGGCCTGGTTGGTTGAAAATAAAAATATGAGCAGAGAGCAAGCCTGTATCTGGTCGGGTTCAATCACCTGGCTACTTGGTTTTGGCACTATTTTTTCATTTAATATCTGGTCTGAATTAAAAATTTTTGATAGAACCATTTTTCACTTGCTGGATTATTTAACTGCAAATTTGATGTTGCCTATCGGCGGTTTTTGCATTGCCGTTTTTGCGGGTTGGATTATGAAGCATCAGCATACCGAACAGGAACTGGATATGCCTGACGCAATCAGTTATCAAGCCTGGAAGCTATTAATCTCCTATGTCGCCCCAGCGGCTGTATTTCTGGTTTTTTTGCATGTGATTGGAGTTCTCTAGGCATGACCGTTATTCAAAAAAGTGCGCTGGTCAAATTTTCTGCGCAGCAAATGTTTGATTTGGTTAACGACGTCGAAGCCTATCCAAAGTTTTTGCCCTGGTGTGGCGGTAGTCGCATTATCAAACGTGAAGAGGATTTTTTTGAAGCCGAGCTACTGATTTCAAAAGGTGGTTTTAAAAAGTGCTTCTCGACGCGAAACAGGATTGACTCAGGGCATTGCATGACAATTTCATTGTTAAACGGTCCGTTTACCTCTCTGGAAGGCAAGTGGAACTTTATCGCATTACGTGAGGACGCCAGCAAAATATCGCTGGATCTGGAATTTGAAATGTCAGGCAAATTGGCAAGTCTGGCGTTTGGCGCCGTTTTTCATCAAATCTGCAATACCATGGTTAGCTCCTTTACCTCGCGAGCCAAAGAAATTTATGGTTGAGCTTGAAGTTGCCTATGCCAAACCCGAAGAACAAGTGCTAGTTGTGTTGGCCATGCCGGTGGGCACAACCGTTAAAGAGGCTATACACGCTTCCGGGTTGTTACTGCGTTTTCCTGAGCTTGGCAAAACAGAATTGAAGACCGGCATTTATGGGGTAGCGTGCAAACTGGATCAGCCGGTTAAAACGGGCGATCGGATTGAAATCTATCGCCCTTTGTTTCATGACCCTAAAGAAGCGCGTCGGCAAAGAGCGATACGATGATTTTTTGTCTGAACCGATAAACTTTACCGTGACAATCTACGTGTTACGGTCGGCAAACTTTTTATCTTGCGGTTCTCGAAAAAACGCAAACCTACAAAAGTGGCCCAGCCTACAATTATTAATCCTACGGTGAAAAAACTGTAAGCGACTGGCCAGGGAATTTCTTTGGTCATCATTGAATATTCGGACATGCCACCAATGCCTGCCAGGACATTAAGCGGCATAAAAACGACGCTTAGCACTGTTAATTGTTTCATCACTTTATTCTGGTTGATATTAACAAAACCAACGATCGCATCCATCAGAAAGTTGATTTTGTTGAACAGGAATGCCGTGTGACCGTCCAGGGACTCGATGTCACGTAAAATTTCCCGAACGTTTTCATGTTGACCATCAGACAGAAATTTTCCCCGCATCAGAAATGACAAGGCACGCCTTGTATCCAGAAGATTTCGGCGAATACGTCCGTTAAGATCCTCTTCTCCGGCAATAGCGGCAAGAATCATCGCTAATTCCTGATCGGTCATGTTGGAACCGTAAACCTGTTTACCTACGGCTTCCAGTTCTGTATAAACGGCTTCCAGCGCATTGGCGCAATACTCCACATCAGCGGAGTAAAGATCAAGCAACACATCCTTGGCTTCAGTGACATAGCCGGATTCGGCTCGGGCGCGTAAACGCTGTAAATGAAACACCGGCAGTTCTTCGCTTCTAATTGAAAACAAAGTTTCCTTGTTCAGGATAAAGGCAACCGGCACGTTGTGCGAGTCATCTTCCCGGTCAAGCAGAAAGTCGGAATGTAAATGAACGTCGCCATTGTCCTCTACATAAAAACGGGCGCTGGACTCAAGATCGGTAAGGTCCCTTGGATTAGGTAGTTTTACGTCGAATATTTCATTTGCCCAGGCAAGATGTTCATCTTCCGGCATCACCAGATCAATCCAGACCGGTTTGGCTTTTGCCAAGTCTTCCCGTGTTTCTATGACGATTTGCCTCAGGCAGCCTTCGTGTAGATCAAAGACTCGGCTCATCATGCTTCGGGTAACCGGTTTTACTTGAGTTACCAGTTCTACACGGACGTCGTCTGAAATTTCCAGAAGAATTTCTTCTTTCTGTTCATCGGGAATCAGTTTCCAGATAATTTGCAAATCATCGTCTGACAAAGCTTCAAGGATACGCGCGATAGGTTCAGCACCCAGTTGATGTAGTAGTCTTCGTAATTCGGTTAAATTTTGTTTATGCACCAGGTCTTCAACTAACTTATGTCTTGCAAGCAAGTTCTTTACATCAGAAAGGTGATCTTGGCTATTATCAAAGTCGGTCATTGAATTTATTTTTTGTAATAAGCTGTGTCAGATAGGGTTAAAGTTTAGTTTTGCCTTGGTGCTAATGCAACTAAAGCAGAGAAAAAATTAAAATCATGGGTTTGGATTTACATGATCAAGGTTTGAAAAGCTGTAAAACCCGGCTAAAAATAACGGCAAGGCTTTAGGGATTTTATTACAAGCAAAGGGCGTAGCTGGATTTTAAATAACACAAAAATCCATAATAAAGCTCATTTATACCCTAACAGGTTTCAGATTAATGCTTTATAAATTTTTATAAATGACATTAATGATAAAAAAATAACGTATAAATATATCATTAACAGTGGTTCTAAAATAAGAGAAAATTGTTTGGATTGCTGATCATAATGCCCCTATATCTCTTGTAATTTGTAAGTATAATTTGATGGCAGTAGAAAGGGTTAATATATAGTTGATATGTTGCTTTAAAAGTTTTACACTGGATTTTTTACTGGAGATAAACATGAATGATACGTCAAAAAAGTTAGTTAAAAGATTAACTGAAGAAGAAAAATCAGGCATTAACCAAATGCTTTTAGATAGAAAGCCACATAAAGAAATTATGCAGAAGTATCATGTTAGTGGTGGCACTGTTAGTAATATGGTTAAAAAATTATCTTTAAGAGTTTTAAAATCCAATGACCATAAAGACTCAAAGAATGTAGCTGCGCTTAAAGAATCATTAATAGCAGTAAGAAACCGTAAAATTTTAGTTGAGGAAATGTTAACTGGAAGTCTGAAACAAGAACTTGAACAACTCACTTTTGCAGAGGAAAATCTTGAAAAAACAATTGATTCAATTATTCAGCTGGAAGCTTACACTAAAAACAAATAATCTTGTAAGGGAGGATGGTTCTGGAAATCCAGACTGACATATCGAATTTAAATATAAAAGCCCTACCTCCACAGCAAAGCTCCTGTAAACCCAAACAATGAGGCATAAAATGAGAAAATATATCTATTTTTGGTTTTTTGTATTAATGACTGTTAATGATCATTCTTGGGCTTATGGGAGCAGTAGCAGTTCTAAAGCCTGTGCCAAACCAGAGTTTAATCATTTTATCCCAACTGAAAATGCGACTGTTGCTGCCGGCTCGGATTTTTCTTTTTTTGCCTCTGCAAATTCATATCCCAATACCATTAAAGTTATCGTAAAAGATTTACCTGTAACAGTTAAAGTTACACCAAGAAATGATGGTGTATTTCAGGTAACAGGTACACTTCCAGTATCGTTAAAAGAAGTTTACGCCAGAATTGTAATTACAGCTAATGCACAGAATAATTGTATAGGCGAGGGCGGTTGGTTAATAAAAATTTCAGA